>CAZNHG010000023.1:0-16561 GCA_964572555.1 uncultured Devosiaceae bacterium
GCAGGCGGCGACACCCGCCTCCGTCTCGTACAACCCGGGCATCGATCTGGCCCCGCTTCAGCCAACGGCCGCCGAGGCCTATCGGCCCTCGGGCAATAGCGATGCTGACAGCGTCACCTCCCGCGTTGTCGGCCGGAGCGGCGGTATATCGGCGGGCAAAGCCGTCCGGGTTCCCGCCGATCTGCCCATCGGCGCCCGCCCGCTCACCAACGGAAGCCGTGCGCCGCCCCGGATCTCTTGATCGTTTCAGCTTGAACGGCGGCCAGCGGCTTCATGCGCGCGGCGGCCCGACTCGTGACCATCAAGAGAGATAGACATGACACTTCCAGCCAAATGGATTCACAGCGCCGTGCTCGGCGCCACGCTCCTGCTCGCCCCGCAGGCGATGGCCCAAGCCGATACGGCCGGGCAGACGAGCGCCCAGACGATGATGAGCCAGCCCGCCGGCAGCGGCAGAACGATGACCGGGTTCTGGCTCACCACCCCGCATCCCGCGTTTTCCGTCGGGGCGGGGGAAACCGCGACCCTCTCGCTCGATCTGACCAACGCCAACATGCCGCCCCAGCGCGCCGACCTGGCGGTTTCCGGCCTGCCCGATAGCTGGGATTACACGCTACAGGGCGGCGGGCGCGATGTGAGCGCCGTGATGGTACGCACCGACAAGACCCAGTCGGTCGACCTCACCATTACGCCGCCCAAGGACGCGCAGGAGCAATCCTACGATTTCGAAGTGAGCGCCCGGACACCGGATGAGACCTCGACACTGCCGATGTCCGTCACAGTAGCCGAGGTGCAGGGCGGCGGCGTGACCCTGCAGCCGGAAATACCCGGGCTCAGCGGCACGGTGGATTCCACTTTCAGCTACAGCATCGACGTGAACAACAACAGCACCAGCGACGGGCTGTTCAACCTTTCCGCCGACGTGCCCGAAGGCTTCAGCACCACTTTCAAGCGCGGCTATGGCGACGAAGAGATCACCGGTGTGCGGGTCGCTGCCGGGGAGTCCGAGACCATCACGTTCGAGGTACAGCCCAACTCCTCGGTCGAGGCGGGCGAGTATCCGATCGGTTTCGAGGTTCGTTCGGGCGATATGGGTGCGAGCACCGAGCTCAGCGCCACGGTGAGTGGTCAGCCGAGCCTGCGCCTGGTCGGCCCGCAGCAACGCCTCAGCGGCACGGCGACGGCGGGCGAGGCCAAGACCTTCCCCTTCACCCTGCAGAACACCGGCACGGAAGCGGCCCAGCAGGTCACGCTCAACGGCCGTGCGCCCCAGGGTTGGGAAGTCAGTTTCGAGCCGTCCGAAATTGCCCAGCTGCCAGCGGGTAGTTCGCAGGACGTGACCGTGTCGATCACTCCCGCCAAGCAGGCGGTGGCGGGTGACTATATGACCAACCTGAGTGCCAGCGCGGGGAGTGCCGCGTCAGAGAACGCCGAGTTCCGCGTGACCGTCGAGACGTCGACCATGTGGGGGCTTGTCGGGCTGCTGGTGATCGCGGTTGCCGTGGTCGTGCTGGTTCTCGCCGTTTTGAGGTATGGCCGCAGATGACCGAGACCGTGATCGAAGCCAGGGGTCTGACCAAGACCTACGGCAGGAAAACCGTCGTCGACGCCATCGACTTCTCCGTTGAGCGCGGCGAGGTGGTGGGCCTCCTGGGTCCCAACGGGGCGGGCAAGACCACCACGATCCTTATGATGCTCGGCCTGACCGAGCCCACGGCCGGCGCGGTGCGCATCCTCGACAAGGATCCGCTGCGCCAGCCTCTCGAGGTCAAGCGTGACGTCGGCTACCTGCCCGATGCGGTAGGATTCTACGACGGCATGACCGGCCGCGAGAACCTGGCCTTCACCGCCCGACTCGGGGGCTATGAGTCCCAGGAAGCGGCGAAGCGCATCGAGGAGGCGTTCGAGCGGGTCAAGCTGACCCGCGACGCCGACCAGAAGGTGTCCACCTATTCGCGCGGCATGCGCCAGCGGCTCGGGCTTGCCGAGCTGCTGATGCGCGAATGCCAGGTGCTCATCCTCGACGAGCCGACGGCGGGTCTCGATCCGCAGTCGACCGATGACTTGCTGGACCTCATAGACACCTTCGCACGCGAGGGCATGACACTGCTCATCTCCTCGCACCTGCTCGATGTGGTCCAGAGCGTGTGCAACCGGGTGGCCCTGTTCAACTCGGGGCGGATCGGCTTCGTCGGTTCGCCCGGCGAACTTGCCGACCGCGTGGCCGAGGACGCCTACCGGATCGACGTGACAGTTGCGGACATAACGCCCGAGGATGTTCACGACGTCGACGGCGTCACCGCCATCCATGCGCTCGGTGACGACCGCTGGCAGGTCGATGCGGCGCGTGACATCCGGCCCGAGATCGCCAGGCGTATCGTCGAGCAGGGCGGAGCGCTGAAGAAGCTCGACGCCCACCAGATCGGGCTCGGCGAGGCCTACAACCGGTTCTTCAAGGAGGCCAGCCATGAAGCGTGAAGGCTCTCCCTTCAAGGGAACCATGCCGATCGCCCTCAAGGAGGCGGCCGACCACATGACCAGCGCGCGCATGCACCTGATCATGGTGCTCGTGCTGCTCACCGCGGCGGCGGCGGTCTACGGGGCGATCGACAGCATCAAGCAGACGACCGCGGAGGATCCATTCCTCTTCCTCAAGCTGTTCACGGTGGCCTACGACCCGTTGCCCTCGTTCTCCTCGTTCATGGGCTTCCTGCTGCCGCTGGTGGCGATCGCTCTGGGGTTCGATGCGGTCAATGGCGAGTTCAGCCGGCGTACCATGAGCCGGGTGCTGGCCCAGCCGATCTATCGGGATGCCGTTTTGTTCGGCAAGTTCCTCGGCGGCCTGCTGGTGATAGCCATCGCGCTTCTCACGCTGTGGCTGCTGATGACCGGGTTGGGCATCCTGTTCCTCGGCCTGCCGCCCTCGGGTGCGGACGTTGCGCGTGGACTGACCTACCTCCTGGTCACGCTGGTCTACTCCGGCGTCTGGCTGGCGCTGTCTATCGCCCTGTCCACGGTGATCGGCTCGCCGGCGACTTCCGCTCTCGCGGCCCTGGCAATCTGGCTGATCCTGTCGGTGTTTTGGAGCATGCTGGCGCCGCTCGTCGCCAGCGTGCTGGTGCCCGTCGATCCGCTCAGCCCGATCTCCGCGCTGCACCAGTTCCAGGCGCAGCAGGCGATCTCTCGGATATCGCCGGGTGTGCTCTACAGCGAGATTGCACAGATGCTGCTCAATCCGGCGTCGCGCTCGGTGGGCCCGATCTTCGCCAGCCAGATGCGGGGGGCCGTAATGGGCGCGCCATTGCCCACGGCCCAGAGCATCGTGATCATCTGGCCCCAGATATCGAGCCTGTTTGCCGGTATGCTGGTGCTGTTCACGGCCGCCTACGCAGTCTTCCAGAGACGCGAGGTCAGGGCGTAATTCCGAACCGGCCGGTGGCGGACACCGCCGCCGGCCGTGTCACTCCGCCGCGTCGCTCTCGCCGGGAACCAGGGTTACCGGCCAGCGCTTCTGCGTGCGTTCGACCTGTTCCTCCGGGCCGTGCGAGGGCAACTGCGCCATCAGCGCGGTGCCCAGTTCGCGGCCCAGCCCGTTGAGATCGGTGCTGAAACAGGTCAGTGACGGCGAAAGGAACTTCAGCCGCGCACGCTCCAGAAAGCCAGTGACCGCAAGGTCCGGCCCGGCGCGCAGCCCCGATACATCGAGACGGCGATAAAGGCCCTGCGCCATATTCTCGTTGATCAGAATGACGGCGGACGGCGGTTCATCCAGTGCCAGCAGCTTGTCCCCGACAGCATAGCCGCCGGCCTCGTTGCCCTGGGTGTAAACGATAATCTCGTCATCGACCGGGATGCCATGCGCGGCCATGGCTTCGCGGTAGGCGCGCTCGAAGATGAAGCGGTAGTTGAGCTGGGACGACAGGGTCGCCAGCCCGATCCGGGTATGCCCCTTGGCGACCAGCCGGGCCACCGATTCCTTCGCCACGGTCTCGAAATCGAGGTCTACCCAGGCATGCGCGCCCGGCGTCTCGCTGCGCCCGAACGAGACGAAGGGAATGCGCCGCTGTTCGAGATAGGTGATGCGGTCGTCCTGCCGGTAGGTGTCCGAGATGATAATCCCGTCCGACAGCCCGCGCTCCACCACACGCTTGAGAAAGCCCAACCGGCTTTCGTCCTCGCCGCCCAGCAGAATCACGAGATCGAGCTTGTGCCGTGCCAGCTCCGCGCGCAGCCCGTCAAGGACCTGCATGAAGATGGTGTCGCCCAGCGGCGTGTCCTCGCTCGCCGGAATCATCGCCGCGATGACACCTGTCGCACCCTTGCGCAGGCTCCGGCCCGACTGGTTGGGCGTGTAACCGAGCGTCGCCGCCGCCTCCATGACGCGTCGCCGCGTGTCCTCGCTGACGTCCGGACGGCCGTTCAGGGCGCGGGAGACCGTGCCAATCGAAATATCAAGATGCTGCGCCAAACGCTTGATTCCAACCATGTGTTCTTCCCTGGCGCTGCCGCGTCGCCGTGCCTTCTCTGCCAATTTCAGACCGTCCCTATTGACATGAAACAGTCCCCGAATATAGCGTCGTAAACGTTTACGGAACAAGCCGGCGCAAGTCCGGGTCCGTCCACGAGGGAGGAAAATGTGACGTTCAAGGCGGTTCTGATCGGGTGTGGCGCCATGGCCAGGGGGTGGCTCAAGGCCATCAACGAGACCCCGGCGCTGCGCGGCAGGCTCGAGATTGTCGGGCTCGTCGATCTGGATCGCGCCACGGCCGAATCCCTTGCAAACGACTTCGCTCTCGAGGGCGCGGAGATCGGTACCGACCTCGCCGCGATGCTTGACGCGACCGAGCCTGACTTCCTTATCGACATCGTCGTGCCGGCGGCGCGCCGTCAGGTCGTCACGACTGCACTCGAGCACGGCTGTCACGTCCTGAGTGAAAAGCCGATGGCCACGTCGCTTGGCGACGCGCAGGCGCTGATAGAAGCCGCGAACAAGGCGGGACGTGTCCACGCCATCACCCAGAATCGCCGCCATGTGGAAGGCGCCCAGCGCGTACGCCGCTTCGTCGCCGACGGGGGCCTGGGTGAGCTGACGGGCGTGCATTGCGATTTCTTTCTTGCGCCGCACTTTGGCGGGTTCCGCGAAGAGATGCACAACATCCTGCTGCTCGATATGGCGATCCACACCTTCGACGCCGCCCGCTTCATGTCGGGCCAGGAGCCGGTGGGGGTTTATTGCCACGAGACCAATCCGCGCGGCTCCTGGTACGCCCACGGCGCCGCGGCCAACGCGATCTTCGAGATGACGAACGATGTCGCCTTCACCTATCGCGGTTCGTGGTGCGCCGACGGCTTCCGCACGAGCTGGGAGTCGGCGTGGCGCTTCATCGGCACCAAGGGCTCGCTCGTCTGGGACGGCGCCGACAAGCTTCTCGCCGAAACCGTTACCAGCATCGACGGTTTCTTCTCGGAGACGACCAATCCGGAAGTGCCCGCGCTCGCGGGGGGCAGCTTCATCGAAGGGCATGCCGGCGTCATTGCCGATTTCCTCGACAGCCTCGAGACGGGCAGGGACCCGCTGACCGTCAACACCGACAACATCAAGAGCCTCGCCATGGTCTTCGGCGCCATAGAAAGCGCCGCCGGCCGAAAGCGTATCGCCATTGCCAACCAGGACTATGTTTCATGAGTGATCCGGCCAAAGCCATCCGTATCGGCACAATGCTCAAGGGCAATGGCGGCGCCGACGTCGCTGCCCGCGCCGCCGAACTCGCCCCGCTGGGCTTTGAAAGCTTCGAGCCCTTCTTCTGGCAGACCACGGAAGGCCAGGACCTTGCCGAACTCGGCAAGCGTACGCGCGACGCCATCGGGGATCACGACATCACGATGTCGACCATCGGCATGTTCGGCAATCCGCTAGAGGATACCGAAATCGACCGCGAGACCCTCGCGGGCTGGAAGGACTGCATCGTCAACGCCAGGCACTTCGGCGCAACCTGCGTTGCCGGCTTCACGGGCCGCGTTCGCAACAAGCCGATCGAGGAGAGCCTGCCGCAGTACAAGAAGGTCTTCGGCGAACTCTCGAAGCTCGCGGCCGACAACGGCGTGACGATCGCCTTCGAGAACTGTGCGATGCACGGCGACTGGCAGAGCGGTGACTGGAACATCGCCCACAACCCGGACGCTTGGGAGCTCATGTTCAACGAGCTGCCCGAAGACAATATCGGGCTCGAGTGGGAACCCTGCCATCAGCTCTTTTATCTCATCGATCCGATGCCGCAAATCCGCAAGTGGGCGCCGAAAATCTTCCACGTCCACGGAAAGGACGCGACCATCCGCTGGGAGGTCATCCGCGAGCACGGTTTCTACGGCAAGGAGCCGACCATGTTCATGCGCACGCCGGGTTTCGGCGACAGCAACTGGGTGGACGTGATCTCCGAGCTGCGCATGGCCGGCTACACCGGCTCCATCGACATCGAGGGCTGGCACGACCCCGTCTATCGCGACGAACTGGAGATGACGGGCCAGGTGCATGCACTCAACCATCTCAAGATGTGCAGGGGCGGCGACTTCGTCGACATCTAGCTGCCCGACACTTCAAGGCGGCTGCGCGCCGACGGCGGTGCGCGGCGGGATGATCCCCAAGACCAAGAACCCGGCAAACGGGCCCGAAAACCGGACAGGAGGAGTAATTGAAGCTCACGTCATCGCTTCTGGCAGTCGCGGGACTGCTGACAACAACGGCGGTCGTCACCGCCCAGGAACAGGTAACGCTTGATCTGTGGACCATCGATGATCCCGGCGAATACCACTACGTCATGGCCGAGGAGTTCGACGAGCAGAACCCCAACATCACGGTCAATGTGCGTACCGTTCAGTTCGAGGACATGGTCAACGACCTCGCGCGCGCCATCGCCACCGGCGACGCGCCGGACATCACCTATATCGACAACCCCGAAGTCGCGCTGTTCGCCTCGCGCGGGCTGTTGATGGACCTCAAGCCGTATATCGAGGATTCCGACGTCATCAACCAGGACGACATCTATCCCGGTCCGCTGGCTTCGGTGACCTACGAGGGCGGCATCTACGGCATTCCGCGCGGCGCGAACACTATCGCCCTTTACTACAACGCGGACATGTACGAGGCAGCCGGTCTCGACCCGGACAATCCACCCCGGACCTGGGACGAGCTCTACGAGACCTCCAAGGCGCTGACCGATCCCGAGAACAACGTCTATGGCCTGGCGTTCTCGGCTGTCGGCACGGAAGAGGGAACCTTCCAGTTCCTGCCCTGGCTGCAGATGACCGGTGGTGACTACGACAACGTCGATACCGAGGGTGGCGTTCGCGCGCTCAAGTTGTGGAAGAAGCTGATCGACGAAAAGATCGCGTCGCCGGATACGCTCGTCCGCGGCCAGTGGGATTCCACCGGCACGTTCAACGCGGGAAGCGCGGCCATGTCCATCTCCGGCCCGTGGGAGCTGCCGCGCATGAGCGAGGAGGCGGACTTCGACTATCGTGCCGCCATGCTGCCGGTGCCCGAGCAGGGCGCAACCCGCGCCTCGGCGCTGGGTGAGGGTGACAACGTCGTGCTCGCCAACTCCGACAATCCGGACGCTGCGTTCCAGTTCGTCGAGTACATGTATTCCCAGATGGACCGCGTGTGGAACGAGTTCGGCTACCTGCCGGCTTCCGACGTCGAGGTGAGCGATCCGAACAACCCCGAGATCTATGCGGTGTTCGAGGAAAGCATGCAGTATGCCCGCAATCGCGGTCCGCATCCTGAATGGCCCCGGATATCCAAGGCGATCCAGACGGCCATCCAGTCGAGCCTGACCGGCCAGGCCTCCGCACAAGACGCCCTGGCGACGGCCCAGGACACCATCGACGGCGTTCTCGGCCAGTAAACCGCAAAACGTCTCGCCGCGGGCGGCATCGCGTCCGCCCGCGGCCCGCAATACCGGCGACAGGGAGGTCCGGCCAATGCAAGGGTTCATGAGGTCCATCAGGGACGATTGGGGTTTCGATACTCTGCTCGTCGCCCTGGCGCTGGGCTACCTGTTCGTCTTTTCGGCGTTTCCGTTGTTCTACAACGTGTTCATGTCCATGCAGACCGTGGACCTGTTCTCGCTCGCCTCGTTCAACCGGCCCTTCGTCGGCCTGCAGAACTACACCGACGTTCTGTCCAGGCCCGAAGCGCTGCCGATCCTGTGGAACACTGTCCAGTTCGTCGCCATTTCGGTTGCCTGTCAGCTCACCATCGGGTTCGGCCTTGCGCTGTTCTTCCAGCAGGATTTTCCCGGCGCCAGCTGGCTGCGCGGCCTGTTTCTCGCCGGCTGGATCATGCCGGCGCTGGTGGTTGGCGCGGTGTGGAGCTGGATTCTCGCCGGCGACTTCGGCGTGCTCAATTTCCTTTTGAGCGAAGTCGGGATCATTCGCGAGCACATCTTCTGGCTCTCGGACCCCGATGTCGCCCTCTACTCGGTCATCATCGCCAATATCTGGCTCGGCCTGCCGTTCAACATGATCCTCCTCTCGGTGGGGCTCGCCGGCATCCCGCGCGATGTCTACGAAGCCGCGGAACTCGACGGCGCCAACGCTTTTCAGAGGTTCTTCACAATCACCCTGCCGCTGATGCGCGCCCAGCTCGGCGCGGTCATCTCGCTGGGGGTTATCTTCACCCTGCAACAGTTCGACCTGTTCGCGGCACTGACCCAGGGCGGACCGTCCAACGCCTCGAACGTCTTCCAGTACTGGTCCTGGCAGCTCTCCTTCCAGACCTACCAGATCGGTTACGGCAGCGTGGTTTCGGTCCTGATGATCGTCTTCGTCATCTTCATCGCCAGCATCTATGTCCGCTCCACGCGGCATGAGCACGTATTCTAGGAGCGGCCCGATGAAACGCTACGTCCTGCTCGCTCTGGCGCTGGTCTTTCTCGCCATCTACCTCTTCCCGCTGTACTGGATGTACAATACGGCGCTGAAGGGCGGCACCGAGATCTTCCAGTTTCCGCCGACCTTCTGGCCGCAAGCCCCCCAGTTCAACGCGGTGGATGTGTGGAACCGTCTTCAGATGGATTCCTACATCACCAACTCGCTGATCATCGCGCTGGGGGTCACCGCCATCGTCATGGTCACGGGTACGGGTTGCGCCTATGTGCTCGCCCGCATCCGCAACCGCTGGATGGACGCCACGTTGTTCGCCGTCCTGATGATGCAGGTGCTGCCGTCCTCGCTGATGATCACGCCGATCTTCGTGGCCTTCAACCAGGTCGGACTGCTGGAGACACCTCGCCTCGCGGTGGTGCTCGCCCAGGCGGCCAAGATGCTGCCGCTCTACATCGTTCTGTGCCGCGCTACCTTCGTGCAGGTGCCGCGCGAACTCGAGGAGGCGGCACTGGTGGACGGCAACTCGCGCGTCGGCGCCTTCCTGCAGATCATGGTGCCGCTGGCTCGCAACGGCATTCTCGTCACCTCGGTGCTGGTGTTCCTGCAGTCCTTCGGCGAATACGTCTACTCGCGCTCGCTCATCTCCGAGCGCGCCCTGCAGCCGGCCACCGTCGGCCTTCAGTCCTTCATGGGGCCGAATACCAGCGACTGGTCCGGCGTGATGACCTATTCCGCCATCTACGTCACTCCCATCCTGATCATCTTCGTTCTGTTGCAGCGCCGGATCGTTTCCGGGCTGACGGCCGGGGCGCTCAAGTAAGGAATGCATCGTGAAACAGATCGAAGTTGAGAACCTCGACAAGTACTACGGCGATTTCCACGCCCTGAAGGATATCAACCTGGCGGTCGAGGAGGGAACCTTCGTTGCCCTTGTCGGTCCCTCGGGCTGCGGCAAATCCACCTTGCTGCGTACGCTGGCCGGCCTCGAAGGCATCTCGGGCGGTGAAATTCGCATCGGCGGCGATCTGATGAACCGCCTGCCTCCGCGCCAGCGCGATCTCGCCATGGTGTTCCAGTCCTACGCCCTCTACCCGCACATGACGGTGATGCAGAACCTCACCTATTCGCTGCGGCTCAAGGGTGTCGACAGGAAGACCGCCGAACACAAGGCCCGCGAGGCAGCCGAGACGACGGGCCTGTCCGGCCTTCTGGAGCGCTACCCGCGCGAACTCTCCGGCGGCCAGCGTCAGCGCGTCGCCATGGGACGAGCCATCATCCGCCACCCCAAGGCGTTCTTGTTCGACGAGCCGCTCTCCAACCTCGACGCGGCGCTGCGCGTGCACATGCGCAAGGAAATCCGCAGCCTGCACAACCGGCTCGGCGCCACCTCGGTCTACGTCACGCATGACCAGATCGAAGCGATGACCATGGCCGACCATGTCGTGGTCCTGCGCGACGGCATCATCGAACAGCAGGGCGCCCCGCTCGAACTCTACGACAGCCCGGCCAACCGCTTCGTTGCCGGCTTCATCGGGTCTCCTGCGATGAACTTCCTCGCAGGCACGGTCGCAGAGACTGGCGACACGCTGAGCCTCGATCTGGGCGACGATCAGAGCCTGCCGCTGCCACGCAAGCTCGAGCCGGGTCGCCGGCTTGTCGCGGGCCTGCGCCCCGAGCACATCGAGACAGAGGGGCAGGAGAAGGGCATCGCTCTGCCGGTCCTGCTGGTCGAGCACACCGGTGCGACATCGCTGATCACAACCGACACCGACCCGCAGATGACAGTGCTCTACAGCGGCCGTAGCACCGTGCACAACGGCGAGACAGTGACGCTCGGCATTGCCGGCGACAAGCTGCACCTGTTCGACGAAGAGACCGGCGCCGTGGTTTAAAGTCCCGGCATCGGGGTGCCGCGCTCAATCACGCGTCGCCCGTGCTGGTGCGTGGCCACGCCTGCCGGACAACGGGCCGCCGTTCGCCGCAACGATCGCGCGTATCTCGGCTTCCACCTGAGGTGCGCTCGCAAAGCATGGCTTGCGGCCCGCGAAGCCGTCCGTATCGATCCAGCTGTCCGTCACGCCGCCGGCCTCGCAAACGATGAGCAGGCCCGCCAGGCAGTCCCAGGCGCTCAGGGCGGGCTCGTAGTATCCGACATAGTGCCCTGCCGCCACATGGGCCAGCGCGAGGGCGGCGGAGCCGTTGCGCATGAAACCTCCGCCATTTTGGAGCAGGCCGGCGACGATTCCGCCGATCATGGGGCCGTGGTCCGGCGTGCTGGCGCCGACAGCGGTGATGCCGGCCGTGAACGGGGTCGTGCGGTCCACGCTGATGGGGGTTGCATCGCAATAGGCACCCACACCCTGCCGGGCCCAGTAGAGCCGTCCCGTGCAGGGCTCAAGGATGAGGCCGAGAACGGGGACGCCGTCGTGCAGCAGCGCGATGACGATGCTCCAGCTACGTAGCCCGTGCACGAAACACCCGGTGCCGTCGATGGGGTCGAGCGCCCATTGATAGCGCGACGAACCGGCCTTGGTGCCGAATTCCTCGCCGATCAGCCCGTCATCCGGGTAGGTGGCCGCGATAGCCTCGCGAAGCTGCTTTTCCACCGCGCGATCCGCAGCTGTGACGGCGTCCTGCCGGCTGCTCTTGTAGGCGACGGCGAGGTCGTCCCGGTCCGCGAAGTAGTCGAGTGCTAGGGTGCCTGCTATACGAATATTGCTCTTGGCGAAATTCAGGCGTGCCGTAATCGCGTTGCCGGCTGCTGGATCGTGCATGTCTTTCAATCCTGCCCGGCAACGCTGGTGGGGAGGGAACCCGTAGAGCAGCGCAGAACGAGGCCGACGCCGTCTCCCGGACTGGAGAGTAGCATGAAAGGGCGATAGCCCGGCGCCCTGGCCGCATCCAGGACTCTGGCCCGCGTTTCGGGGGCTACCCTCGCCCCCCGCCTTACCGTGTTCGTCATGCCCTCGTCCCCAATTACTGGCCCGCACGCCGCAGCGCGGCGGCGCGCAGGAGATCGCTCCGGTCGAGGTTGAGCATGCGGGGCCGCAGGTCAACGATACGGTCGAAAACAGCCGGATCGTCTCCGAAGTACTGCATCATCGGGACAATACCGGCAGCCTCCAGCTCGTCGCGCGCCGCGGAATAATCGTCGACACCCAGCTCGCAGATCGCCGGGTTCAGATGGTCGCGAAGCTCGGCAACGGAAGAATAGCGCCCCAGATTGACCTTAATCCGGGCGTGCTGCGAGCGCGCGCGCAACTCGTCCTGCAACGCGTCGTCGGGGGACCAGAAGAAGCAGCGGTCGAGAAATCCTTCCTCCTCGACGACGGCCAGAACCTCGTCGGGGGGAACGCACTTGTTCTCGATGTAGAGGCGGCGGTCGTAAGCGCGGACCAGCGCGAGTATCTCGCGCAGTGTCGGTATCCGTTCGCCTGCGTGGAAGGAGGAAAACCACGATCCGGCATCGAGCCGCTTCAATTCGTCGAGGGTCCAGTCGGCGACTGGGCCGCACCCGTTCGTGGTGCGATCGAGGGTGGGATCGTGGAGCACCACGATTTCGCCATCGGCGCTCTCGCGCACGTCGATCTCGAGGTAGTGCGCGCCCTGGTCGAAGGCGAGCCGGGCGGCGGCGAACGTGTTCTCCGGCGCAAGACGGTTGATGCCGCGATGGCAGACGATCTCGATGCCCAGCGCATTGATGGGCGCGAAGCCGGCCATGAGCTCGGGCGTGTTCGTGCAGATGCCGAGCACGTGCAGGCGCCTCAAGGCCTGCATCACCGATGCGCGCTCCTCGTGCCACAAGACGATGCCCAGTTCCCTGCCTTGCGCCTGTGTCAGCAGATCGGCGGTGACAAGATCCTGCGGGCTTTCACCCCCTTTTTCCCAGCAAAGATGAATGATGTCCGCCCCGGCTCTGTCCGCCAGCTCGAACGGGTCGGCGCCGAGCGGCACCAGCACGGAGAGGGGGTAGGGGCAGCCGGCGTCTGCCAGGCGGCGCACCTCCTCGGCGGAAAAACTGCCGATCGCGGCACGCTCGAAACCGGTCCGGATGAGAGCGTCCATGACTGCCGATCCGGCTTGTGTGGACTTGAGCTCGATATAGAGCGCCTGTCCGCGTTCGCCGGCGAGCGCGATGACCTCATCGAGATGCGGTACCTGCGGCGCCTGCTGGCGTATTCCCTCGAAGGTCATGGTGCTGATGCGGCCGTCGACGCCGAAAACGCGCGCAAGATCGTCGTCGTGACAGATCATGGGATGTCCGTCGGCGCTCACATGGACGTCGAGTTCCCACATATCCGCGCCAAGATCGGCGGCGGCCGAAAACGCGGCGAGGGTGTTCTCCGTCATGTGAGCGCTGGCGCCACGATGGGCGATGCAAAGCGGCCGGCCCAAAGCGGCACCGGGCCAGTCAAACCGGCAGGCGGAACGTATCAAAGGGTAGCCCCTTTTTCGTTGAACACCAGGGTCCTTTCGACATCGAGCGGCCATTCGATCTGGCTGTCGAGGGTGATGTCTGTGCGTGCGTTCTGCACTGAGCGCAGAATCTCGCCTTCGCCCACTTTCAGGTCGAAGTGTGTCTCGCGGCCCTGCGGTTCGATGAACGTCACTGTGCCCCGAACCGTGTGGCTGCCGGTGGTGCCGAAGTGTTCGGGACGAATGCCCACCGTGATCGGCTGGTCGGGCGCCAGCCCGGCAATCCGCGAGGGTAGGGGAAGCTGAAGACCCGAACGGGAGACGAACTCGTTGTCGTTGGCGGCATGGCCCTCGAGAAACACGATCGGGGGATTGCCCAGGAACTCGGCCACGAACTGCGTGGCGGGCTGCTGGTACATCTCCTCGGGCTGGGCGATCTGGATGATCCGGCCCCCATCCATGATGGCGATACGATCACTCATCGACATCGCTTCGACCTGGTCATGGGTGACGAGGATCGCGGTGATCCCGGTTTCGAGCTGGATGCGGCGGATTTCACTGCGCATCTCGAGGCGGAGCTTGGCATCGAGATTGGCCAGCGGTTCGTCGAGGAGCAGTACGTCGGGTTCACGCACCAGCGCCCGGGCCAGCGCCACGCGCTGTTGCTGGCCGCCCGAGAGCTGGCCGGGCCGGCGCTCGAGATAAGGCTCGATATGAACGAGCCCGGCCATCTCGCGCACCTTCTTCTCGATGGCCGTCTTGCCCGCGCCGCGCACCTGCAGCGGGAAAGCGATGTTCTCGAACGCCGTCATGTGCGGATAGAGCGCATAATTCTGGAAGACCACGCCGACATTGCGCTTCTGGCTGGGCAGGTCCGACACGTCCCTGTTGCCGAACATGATATGCCCGCCATTGACGCGGTGAATGCCGCTGATCGCCAGCAGCGTTGTCGACTTGCCGCAGCCGGAAGGGCCGAGAAGCGCCAGCAATTCGCCGCTTCTGATGTCGAGGTTCATGTTCTCGATGACGGCGGTGCCATCGAACGTCTTGGTGAAATTGTTGAGCGAGATTTGCATCAGCCCTTCGTGCCTCCGCCAAAGATATTCATCAGCCGATTCTGGAAGATGATGAAGACCACAAGAACGGGCAGGGTGTAGAACAGCCCCACCGATTTGAAGAGATTGAAGTCGTAGTTGGTCGAGTCCGTGACCGAGATCTGCTGCAGGTAGACCGAGAGAACCTGGAAGTTCGATGTCGGGGCCAGGATCCGGGGCAGGAGATATTCGCCCCACCCGTCGAGAAAGGCGAATACGCCCAGCGCGACGAGCCCCGGCTTGACCTGGGGCAGGATCAGCCGCCGCCAGACCGTGAAGCGGTCAGCGCCGTCCTGAACGCCCGCCATCTCGATTTCCCAAGGAACCGCATCGTAAAAGCCCTTCATAATCCAGATCCCGAAGGGCAGGGTCAGCCCCGCCTTGACCAGGATGACACCGATCAGCGTGTCGTAGAGCCCGGCGAACTGGAGAACCAGGAACACGCCGATGATCAGCGTGACCGAGGGGAAGGCGTGCATGACCATGATCCCGGCCAGGAAGAACCGGCGATAGGGCAGGTTCAGCCGCGAGACGGCATATCCGCCCATCGAGGAGATGGAGACTACCACCACGACCATGGAGAACGCGAAGAGCATGGTGTTGAAAGTGGCGGTCCACACATTGCCGGCGACCTTGGGATCGATCACGAAGCGCCAGTGCTCGAGCGTGAATTCGTTGGGCAGCAGCGCGCCCGGAGGCGTGTTGGTGAAACTGTCCACGAACACGGACGCATACATGATCGCCAGGGGCAGACTGATCACCGTCAGGACGAGGACGACCGGCCAGGCTTCGAAATTGCGTGACATCTTCCGGTCCTCCTAGAACTCGATCTTGGGCTTTTCGACCAGTTCCTCGAAGCGGAACATGCGAAGGAAGATGATCGACAGCACGACGCCGGCCACCACCAGACCGAGGGCCATGGCAGCTCCCAGGCCGTACTGGAGGTTCCCGGTGTAGTTCGACAGGGCGACCCGGAACGCCTCGAGCGCCCAGACCATGGTGGTGTTGCCCGGCCCGCCATTGGTGGTCAGCCATATCTGCTCGTAGGATGAAAGCAGCGACAACGACTGGTAGCAGGTGACGAAAAGGATCGGCCATCGCATCTGCGGCAGGATGACGTAGCGCACCTGCTGCCAGCGGCTGGCCCCGTCGACTTCGCTTGCCCAGAGCTGCTGGGCGGGGATCGCCCGCAGCGCGCCCGAAAACAGGATCATGCCGAACGAGGCGCCGATGAAGCCGTTGAGGGAAACGATGGTGGCCCAGGCCGTGGGGACCGATCCTTTCATGTAGTTGAAGGAGGGTAGCCCCAGATGTTCGGCGAGCACCGGCAGGAAACCGTCGTCCCACGTGAACCACTTCCACATGATGGTATAAAGGACGACCGGCGTGATGCGCGGCAAAAGCCACAAAACGTTGAACAGCGAGCCCGTCGCGCGCGGCAAGTAGAAGGTGGCGATGGCCAGGAAAAGGCCCAGCCCCACGTTGAACAGGCCCAGCGTGAAGCCGACATAAAGCAGCGTGTTGCTGACGAGGCGCAGCGTTTCCGGCTGGCTGGCGAGGCGCTCGAAATTCCGGGTGGTCCAGACCCAGCCCGTATAACTCTCGCCAAGGATCTTATCGACCGCTTCCGGTGAGATGCCCGGGGCCTGCGCCCGCAGCGCGGCGGCTGCTTCCTGGCGGGAACCGAAGCGCGTGTTGAGAATGGAACTGCTGAACGGTTCGGCGGCGAGCTTGAGGTCGCGGATGGACCGTGGCCGCGAGGACAGGGTCTTCAGGTCCCTCTCGAACGCGCGGCTGTCCGAATAGCTCTCGCCCATGAAGCCGTCTGCGATGTCGTCCAGGAAGTCCGGTGCGACGCCGGCATCCCGGGCCGCGGCCAGGCTCGCCTCATCGACGGTGATCGTCTCTGCGCCCAGCGCATCCAGCGTATCCGGCTCGATCTCGCTGTCCCGCAACGAACGCAGAAGGTTGGGGGTGATCACGTAGGCACCGCCCGAGATGCCGGTGGCACTGGTCATGTTGGTGAACGAGAAGAAGGTGGTGAGGACCACCGGGGCGAAGAAGAACATGGTCAGCAGGAGCATGGCCGGCGCCAGCATCATCATGCCCAGATGGCTCGTCCTGCCGCGCGTTTTGCGGGCGGCACGGACCGTGCCGGGGGCGGT
>CAZNHG010000023.1:16661-20406 GCA_964572555.1 uncultured Devosiaceae bacterium
TTCGTTTCTTCCTCGCCGATGGCCAGGTGTCCCGATTCCACGGCGTGCAGCGCATTGATGCGCGGCTCGGAGGCAATGGTAATGAGCTTGGCGCTGATCTCGGCCGTAGCGTCGTCACCGGAGGTCGAGAGCAGATAGACCAGCGGATGGGTGATCGTATTGGGCTCACCGTTCTCGTTGCCGGCCGGGATGAGCGAATAGGTCATCTGCTCGAAGAAGTTCTCGACCCCGAACTGGTTCTGCCACTGGGCCTTGTGCCAGGTTCCGCCGTGCCAGGCGCCGTACTTGTCGGCGGCTACGTTGCCGTGCCAGGTGTCCCAGTCGCCGCCCAGATAGGTGGCCGGGGTTACGCCCATGTCCACGGCGTCGACGAAGAACTGGTACATGTCGCTCAGTGCCTGGGTGTCGAGCACGAGCTTGCCGGTTTCGGGGTCGACCATCTCGCCGCCGAAGCTCTGGTAGAACTGCCAGTAGTCGGTGCCGTTGCTGACGCGCGGCGCGAAGCCCATGCCCTCGGCCACGACACCTTCGTCCTGCATTCTCTTGACGTCGTCGAGCATGTCGTAAAGCGTGTAATCGCCCGACGCGATGCGATCGCGCAGGCCGTCGATCTCGTCCTCGGAATAGCCGATCGCGGCGAGATGTGCGCGGGACATGAAGAAGGGGCGGGATTCAGCATCCTGCGGAATGCCCCAGATCAGGCCGTCATAGCTCGAGACGTCGATCAGGTTGTCGTAGACTTGGCTGAGCGGCCAGGCGTCGAGATCGACCCAGTCCTCGATCGGGCGCAGGATGCCGGCCTGCGACCATGTGCCGATGTCTTCGTGCCCGGTCACGATGATGTTCGGCGCCGTGCCGGACTCTGCGGCCAGCGTCACCGCCTGCTTGAAGTCTTCCCAGCCGCTCCAGACCTGGGACTCGACCGTGATGTTGAGGTCCTCGCCCTCGATCCGGGCCTGCTGTTCGAGATAGTCGGCGGCCATGGAAATGGCGTCGACACGGTAGTGAGAGTTGTCGCCGGTCCCGCCTGACCACACGGTGATCGTGTAGTCTTCGGCCTGTGCGGAGATCGCCGTCGCCGACAGCATGACGGCCGTCAGCGAGGCGAGAAGGGGCTTGCTCGAAATGGTCATGGTTCACTGCTCTCGTTGTGAGATTGAAGGGCTGTGTACACGCGTGCATTCACCCTCTAGAACAGCTCCATGACGCTGGTATTACAGTCGCGCATCCTGGTGTGGAACGCATCGAGCCCGGCAGTTGGGAGCGATGATGCCGGGTTCGATGTAAGGGGTTGGAGCGCCGGGCGAAAAAGTGGAATCCGGTTTTTCGCTTAACCGGCGCGACCATCACCGATCTAGGCGGTTCCGGTGTCACCCAGCTCGCGCACGGCCAGGTAGAGCGGAACGGCGATCTGCGAAAACAGCCCGGTGCCCCACACGAGGTTGCCCACGATCGAAGGCACGAAGGGATGAATCACCAGTGTCACGATCGCCATGGCGATGCCGAACGCACGCAGCCGTTTGTGGTGAAAGCGCCGCGTCGTGTCTCTGCCCTCGACCAGCGTCTGGATCGTCCAGAGGGCGGCGAGAAAGACCGCAAGACCGAGCGACCCCACCATGCCGTATCCCGTGGGATAGGGGGCCAGAAGGCCGACATAGACTTCGCCTGCGAGAGCCACACCGATCATGACCGTGCTCCACATGATGACGATGTGGGCGAACCAGTAGGCGAGCATCATCGGCACCGTTCTGGCCTTCAAACGGGCGTTGCCGGCGCTGTCGAAATAGATCCACGCAAGGACGAACAGCGAAAGGCCGCCCATCACCAGGTTGAAGAGGGTTCCCGCGCTGGCGCTGTGGATGCCCTTGTCGGATAGCGTCACGACGAGCTTGAAGAAGCCTTCGCCGAGAAGGATCAGCATGAGCAGGCCGAACCGCTCGGAGATATGGCCCAGGCGCGGCACGAAACGCTCGAACCGCAACGTGCCCAGGCGCGGAACCATGTATTGCAGCTGGATGCACAAGAGCCCCGCGCCGAATACCCACCAGCCCAGCGGCTGCGGCAGGAATGCCGAAATCGCGAAGATGGCAGCCAGTCCGAAGAAGTTGCGCCCTTGCTCATAGGCCAGGGAGGTCGTCTCCGCGCCGACGGAGCGCGCGCGCCAGTAGAGGTACGCGGTCAGCGCGCGGTTCAGTGCGTATCCGAGCGCGAAATACGGCCACCCGTCGGCGCCGACGGCAGGAATGGCCGCCGCTATGAACATCATCGTGACGATCTGGACCGCCATGATGAGCCTGTGCGGAATATCGGTCGAGATATACAAGGAATTGTAGATCGAACTGTCGGCCCAGGCGAAGAATATGGCGAGGAACAGGCCGGTGAAGGCGAACAAACCGCCCAGGTCCAGATGGTGAGACAGGTAATTGCCGAGCTGGAAAATGGTGACGACGTGAACGAGATCGAAGAAGAGTTCCACCCAATGGACGTGATCGCCGGGGTTCTCGACGTCCATGTAGTGGCGGGGGCGACGCCAGATCGGAAAGTCGCTTAAAGGCATGGGCCACTCCTGCCGCAACGTTTCGGTTTCAAACAGCTCATTTATTAGATGCCATGGACGGGCATGGCTACCGCAGGCGCTCCGGGGGACACCAGCGCGCGCCGGCCTTCTTTCGGCCGTGCCTTCAGCAAGCCGCGCTTATGCGGGAGTGGTAGCGCCGGATGATCGCCGCGGCGACCAGGACAAGGGTGGCCATGGCCACCCCCATGTCCCCCGTGAATCCGGCCGCGAGGAGCAGGGTTGCCGTAAGGGGGAGTGTCCACCGCGCGCGGCCCGTCAGGCAGTAGCGGTCGCGGATAAGCCACAGCATGGCGACATAGATCGCGACGGGCACGGTGAGAGCGTGGGGCTGCCAAGTGGAAGCGGCAGGCACAGCGGCCAGCACAACCTGCATGCCCGCGCCCGCCGCCGCGCCGGCGCCGAAGACCGCGAAATGCCCGTATCCCCACAGGAAGGCACGCGGCAAGGCGTCGTTCGTCAGGTGATCCTCATCGGCGAAATAAAGGCTCCACATCGAAAAGGCGACGAGAGCGAACGCCACGGCCAGCCCCAATGTCCGCGGATCAGGATTGGTCCCTTCGGTGGTGAGCTGTATCGCCGCCACGATGGCGATGAAGCACTGCCCCAGGACGATCAGGTTCAACCGCGCGTAGCGCGCCATGATGTGCCGGCGGTGCCAGGTCGTGAACCCCTTTCGTTCGGCGATGGCGGGCACCGCAAGTTCCCCCGCGGCGCCCAGCGCGAAGCCCAGGAGGTAGAGGGGGGATTGGGGCGGGACCACTGCCACGAAGCCGATCCAATACGCCTGCATGACCAAGATCCCGCCGGCATAGGCCCCGGCGGTCGCGCGACGATCGCGGTCGCCGTACGCCGCGCCCAGCCAGAATACCGCCATGGCGAGGCGCATGACGACGAAGCCTAACAGGGGCAGCCAGATCGGTTCACCCGCGAAGACCGTATCGATGCCGGCGGCCATCATCAGGGCGCCGAACATCACCAGCATCGTGAGTCCGCGAAACGCGCTCGAATCGTTGTCATAGGCCGAGGCGAACCACGTGTAGTTCATCCACGCCCACCAGATCATGAAGAAGCTGCATGCAAAGCCGATGAAGCCGGTTCGGAGCTGTGCATCCGCAAGGTGCTGGGCAAGCTCGTGCGCGCTCGCCCCGATCGCGACGACGATCGCCA
>CAZNHG010000024.1:0-17030 GCA_964572555.1 uncultured Devosiaceae bacterium
GCTGGCCCTGGCCCTTGAGGCGGATCTGCTGGCCGTCCTCGACATTGGCGGGGAGCTTGACCGAAAGGGTCCTGTCGCCAGGCAGGGTAACCTGTACGGCCGCGCCGCTGCTCGCCTGTTCGAGGGTAACCCAGGCGGTGGCGTTGATGTCGCCGCCCTTCGCGCCCTGGGGCTGGGCGCCGCGTGCCATGCCGGCGAAGGGGTCCCAGCTCTGCCCGCCCGGCTGGGGGCCGCCGCGCCGGGCGCCGCCGAAGCCGGACATGAATTCCTTGAGAATATCCTCGGCGTTAAAGCCGCCGGCCGCCCCGCGTGCGCCGCCGCCACCGGCTCCGCCGCGCATGCCGGCGCCGTTGAAATCGAACCCGGCGTATTTGGGGTTGCCCTCGGCGTCGATTTCGCCGCGGTCGTATTGCGTGCGCTTCTGCTTGTCCGTGAGAAGGTCGTACGCCGCCGTTGCCTCGGCGAACTTCGCCTGGGCCTCGGGGTCTTCCTTGTTCTGATCCGGGTGATACGCCTTGGCCAGCTTGCGGTAGGCGGACTTTATGTCCTTCTCGCTCGCGGACTTGGCGACACCCAGTACCGTGTACGGATCGCGCATGCTTTTCTGTTTTAGTCGTGAACTGTTGCCAGTGGGTTATCTCACCGGCATATATGGCGACCGACCGGGCGAATGTCCAGTTTTTGCCCCTATCCGGCGCTGTTGAAGGGTGTGCTATGACCGAAAACGATCAAACGATCAATCAAAGATTGTTCGACGACGCCTATACCGGCGCAATCGACCCGTTCGCGGTGTTCGACGCGTGGTTGGCGGCCGCCGGGGAAACCGAGATCAACGACCCCGAGGCCATGGCGCTGGCGACGGTCGACCAGGACGGGCTGCCGGACAATCGCATGGTGCTGTTGAAGGGGCGCGATGAGCGCGGGTTCGTGTTCTACACCAATTTCGAAAGCGCCAAGGCGCGGGAGCTGATGGGCACTCCCAAGGCGGCGCTGCTGTTTCACTGGAAGTCGGTGCGCCGGCAGGTGCGCGTTCGCGGGGCGGTGGAGCCGGTGACCGCGGAGGAGGCCGACGCCTATTTCGCGACGCGTTCGCGCGGCGCGCAGGTGGGGGCGCACGCCTCGGCGCAGTCGAGCCCGCTCGCCAGCCGGGCGGAGCTGGTGGCGCGGGCCGAGGCGCTGGAAGCGCAATTCGGCGAGGCGGAGGTGCCGCGGCCCGTGCACTGGTCGGGCTTTCGCGTCACTCCGCGCGAGATCGAGTTCTGGCAGGACGGCGAATACCGGCTGCACGACCGCGTGCTGTTCCAGCGCGACGTGACCGGCGGCGTGTGGAAGCGGACGCGGCTCAATCCCTGATGCGCATCCTCATCCGCACATCGCGGACGGCCGGGTGGGCCCGGCGTTTCGGCAGCCTGGCGCTGCCGCTCATCGTCATCCCGATCTTTCTGCATCGCGCGCAGATCATGGACAGCGAGACGTTCGCGCTGGTCGAGGTGATCGCGCTGGCGACGGCGGCGGCGGGGCTGATCCTGGGGCTGGCGGCGTATGTGCGGCTGTGGATCACCGGCGATCGCGGGTGGGGAAAGGCCTCGACGGGGGTGTTTCTGGGGCTGATCTGCCTCTCGCCACTCGTCTATGCGGGGATCGCGGCGAGCCGGACGCCGTTCGTGGCGGACGTGTCGACCAACCCGGAGATGACCTTCGAGATGGTGCTGGCGGACACCGGCCGGCGGGAGGAGCGGCCGGCGCGGGAGGCCATTCTCGAGGTCTTCCCGAACGCGGTGACCCGCGATTACCAGATCGGTGCGAACGAGGCGTACCGGCTGGCCGAGGGACTGGTGAAACAGCGCGGCTGGGAGGTCATCGACGAGGAGGCGCCGCAACTCGAACTGGCCGAGGGGCGGATCAACGCCCTCGACATGACGCTGCTGGGCTGGCGCGACGAGGTGGCCGTCTACGTGAACGGGACGACACACTCTGCGAAGGTCGACATACGCTCGGCGTCGCTGGCGGGGTCGCACGACCTGGGGCGGAATGGGGAGCGCATCGAGGCGTTCCTGCTCGATCTCGACGCGGCAGTGACCGAAGCGGTGCGCAATGCGCCGCCGCCCGATGCGCCGCCGCAGCCGGCGCTGCCGCGTCCGCAACAGTAGCGTACCGATATCGCACCGACAGGGTTGTTGCGCAGGCCGGTGGGCTTGTTTAGCGTTTAACCCTGCCGGTTTCCTGTTCCGGACACGCTTTAGAACATTTTCCGTTCTGGTTGAATCAGAACGGAAGCTCTAAGTTCTTAGGTAGTCGCGTTTTCGAACCGAACAAGCGGTAGCCACTTGTTCTGAAAACGCTCCGATCGGCGCGACGAGGAGATAGCGATGACCCAGACCGGCGAGTTGAACCCCGCGATCCGCGACCTGTGGCATGTCTTTGCCGGTTCGGAGATGACCCGGCCCGGCGAGCGTCACACAACGACGCTGTTCAATCGCGGGATCGTCTATTTCCGCAACGAGACGGGCGAGGTCGAGGTTTATCCGACCGACGAGCCGGACCGGCGGCTACCGGTTCTGGAGCGCTACAAGTTCATCTGGACGAGCTTCGGGGAGCCGGGGGAGCTGTTCTCCCTGCCCGAATACGACGAGCCGGACCGCAAGAACATGAACTGCGGATCGATCGGGGTGAACGTGTCGGCGCCGCGCGCCGTCGAGAATTTCCTCGACATGGGGCACTTCCCGTATGTGCACACGGACATTCTGGGAGCGGAGCCGCATACGGAGGTGAAGGAATACGACGTCGAGATCTCGCACGAGCGCGGCGAGCTGCTGGCGACGCGCTGCCGGTTCTACCAGCCGCGCGCGGCGCTGAGCGCCGATCACGGGCAGGACGTCGAATACATCTATCGCGTGCCGCACCCTTATTGCTCGGTTCTTTACAAGTCGTGCCCGGACGACGAGAGCCGGCTCGACGCCATCGCGGTGTTCTGTCAGCCGATGACCGAGGAGACGATCACCGCGCACCTTTTGCAGTCGATGATCGACGAGCACAACTCGATCAAGGAATTGCGGCGTTTCCAGCAGACGATCTTCGGGCAGGACAAGCCGATCCTGGAGAACCAGTACCCCAAGCGCCTGCCGCTCGATCCGCGCGCGGAAACCCCCATCCGCGCGGACAAGTCGGCTATCGCCTACCGGCGGTGGCTGAGCGAGACGGGCGTGAATTTCGGCGTCATTCCCCAGAGTAGCTGAGACCCCTAAGTACCTAAGACGGACAGCACATGAACGAGACCACCGCGCCGGCCTGGCATCCCATCGCTTCGAGTACGGATTTGCCGTTCCGGCACGTGTTCCATGGCCAGCTCTACGGGCGCGAGTTCGCCGTGTGGCGGGCCGACGACGGCAATGTGAACGTGTGGGAGAACCGGTGCCTGCATCGCGGGGTGCGGCTGTCCATCGGGATCAACGAGGGGGCGGAACTCAAGTGTCAGTATCACGGTTGGCGCTACGCCAACCGTTCGGCGGGGTGCACCTATATCCCCGCACACCCGGCCGATGCGCCGGCGCGCACCATCACCAACCGCACCTATCCGGTGACCGAGCGTTACGGCCTGGTGTGGACCTCGGCGGGTGACGCGGGGCCGTTCGGGGATGCGCTGCCCCAGGGCGACTGGTTCGCGTTGCGGCCCATCCCCGTGAACGCGACGCCGGAGGAAGTTCTGGCGGCCCTCGATGCCGCGGGGAGCGAGGTGGAGCGGCTGGAGCCGTTGGGGATATCGCTCGTGCTGGATGGCGCGGACGGGCAGCGCGCATTCGTCTTCGTCCAGCCTGTGGATGCGGCACGCGTGGTGATGCGCGGGGTTCTGGCCGCGACGCCGGCGGACGAGATGGCGGTGCTGCGCCGGTACAATGCGGTGCTGACGGAGCTGCGCGATCACGTCGAGGCCGAGGTCAGGGCGAAGCCGCGGCCGGCGCCGTATGTGCCGAGCTATGAGCCGGTGTCGCTGGAACTCTCGACCATGCCCGACCTCAAGTTCGGGGCGGAGGCGCATCTGCGCGTCGCGGTCAAGCGCAAGTGGCAGGCGGCGGCGGATGTGACCGGGCTGGAACTGGCCGCCGTTTCGGGCGATCACCTGCCGACCTTCCAGCCGGGCGCGCATATCGACGTGCAGTTGCCCAACGGGCTGAGCCGGCAGTATTCGATCACCAACGGGCCGGGCGAGCTGCTCAGCTACACCATCGGGGTGAAGCGCGAGCCGGACTCGCGCGGCGGGTCGGCGGCGATTGCCGAGACGGTGCGCGAGGGCGACGTGCTCGCCATCTCGGAGCCGCGCAACAATTTCCCGCTCAGGCGCGATGCCGAGAAGACGATCTTCATCGCCGGGGGCATCGGGGCGACGCCGCTGCTCGCCATGGCGAAGGCGCTCGATCACTCCGGGCTCGATTTCGAGTTCCATTCCTTCGCGCGGTCCAAGGAGCATGTGCCCTTCGCCGAAGCCGTGGCGGCATTCGGGGAGCATGCGCAGCGGCATATCGGGCTCGACCCGGCGGCGACCGAGGCCAAGGTTGCTGAGGTTCTCGGGGAGCACGCCTTCGCGCGGCATCTTTATGTCTGCGGGCCGGGGCCGATGCTGGAAATGGTGCGCAGTGTGGCGGCGCGGCAGGGCTGGCCGGACGCGGCGGTGCATTACGAGTATTTCAAGAACACGCGCGAGATCGACGACTCCTCGAGCTTCGAGATCGAGCTGGCGCGCTCGGCGCTGACCCTCACCGTTCCGGCGGGGCGCACCATTCTCGATGTGATCCGCGAGAACGGGGTCGCGGCGCCGTCCTCCTGCGAGCAGGGGGCGTGCGGGACATGCCTGACCACGGTGATCGAGGGCGAGCCCGACCATCAGGACGTCTATCTCAACGACACCGAGAAGAAGGCCAACAACTGCATGATGACCTGCGTTTCGCGTGCGAAGTCGGACAGGCTGGTGCTCGACATATGATCACGCTTTACGACTTCGAGCTGTCGGGCAACTGCTACAAGCTGCGCCTGATGATGAGCATTCTGGGGCTCGACTACGACGTGGTGCCGGTGGATTTCTTCCCCGGGCGCGAGCACAAGTCGGACTGGTTCCTCAAGCTCAATCCGCATGGCGAGTTGCCGGTGCTTACCGACGGCGATCTCGTGCTGCGCGATAGCCAGGCGATCCTGATCTACCTGGCGCGCAAGTACGACGCCTCGGGCAAATGGTATCCGGTGGACAGCCCCGAACTCATGGCCGAGATCGAGATCTGGCACGACTTCGCCAACCGCATCACCGGCACTGCCTCCGCGGCGCGGCTGGCGCTGGGGATGAGCTACGGCTTCGACATCGCCGCGTGCCAGGCGGGCGCGCACCGGCTGTTCCGCATCATGGACGAGCATTTGTGGTTCGGCGAACGCGAAGGGCGCGACTGGCTGGCGGCGCGGGACCATCCCACGACCGCGGATATCGCCTGCTTTCCCTATGTGGCGCTGTCGGAGGAGGGCGGGATCTCCCGCCAGGACTATCCCGCGATCCGGCGCTGGCTGGACCGGGTGAAGCGGGTGCCGGGGTTCATCACCATGTCGGGCGTGTTTCCGGCGGGGCCGGGGAAGAAATAGGGCAACGAAGACAGGTGTGCCCCACTTTCGGCCCGTCCCGTGCGCGGGGAGCACTATCGTACGTGATGCCGGCGTGAGGTGAGCGCAGGTCGCGATACGCAGCCCCTCCCCGCAAGGGGGAGGGGCCGTGTCATTGCATCGACGTTCACATGCGATAGCCCGCCAAAGGGGCTTCGGCCGCCTACTCCGCCAACGAGGCCGTCAGCCTGGCGAAGAAGCTCATGGTGTCCGCGGTGAGCCCCTGGGGTGTGTGCGCGTAGCTGAGCTTGACGATGACCGTGTCGGTTGCGGGGTCGATGTAGATGAACTGGTCGTGCAGCCCGATGGCGGCGTAGGCGTCAGAACCTGGCAGGGTCCACCACTGATACTGGTAGCCGAAGGGGGCGCCTTTTGCGGTCGGTTCGTAGCCTTCGTCCGGCACTGTCGACTGCGCGACCCAGTCGGCGGGGACGATCTGTTCGCCGTTGGCCTCGCCGTTGCGCAGCATCATCAGGCCGAACCGACCGAAATCCCTCAGGGTCGCGTTGAAGCCCGCGCCGTAGAATTCGCGGCCCTCGTCCTCCGGGCCGTCCATGATCCAGTACCCGTCCGCCTGCATGCCGGCGGGTTTCCAGATCTTTTCGGACATGTATTCGGCGCCCGTCATGCCGACCGCCCTTTCGAGTATGCAGCCGAGAACGCTGGTGTCGAGTGTGGCATAGTTGAACTGCATGCCGGGCTCGCGGGCGCGCTCGGACCGGTCGGCGGCATAGTCGCACCAGCGATAGTTGTACAGCACCAGCGCATTGTCGTGGACCTCGGTGAGCTGGGTGTCGCTGCCGAACTCGTAGCGCTCTTCCCAGGCCACGCCCGAACGCATGCGCAGCACCTCGCGGATCGTGACATCGTCGTAGCCGGATTCCTCCATTTCCGGCAGATAGTCCGTCACCTTGTCGTCGAGGCTGGAAATCTCGCCTTCCGAAAGCGCAATGCCGATCAGGGTCGCGACGATCGACTTGGACATGGAGTAGGCGATATGGCGGGTATCCTCGTCCATGCCGTTGCGGTAGCGCTCGGCAACGATGGTGCCATCCTTGATGACGAGCAGCGCATTGGTCCGGCTTTTTTCGAGAAACGCGTCGAGGGAGACCTCCTCGCCCTCCAGTTCAAATGTGCCTTCGATACCGGCGTAGTCGACCGGCAGTTCCCAGACGTCGCCGGAGGTCTCGACCGTGCGCGTCGCGAAGAGCTTGTCGAGATGCTGGAACGTCAGGAAGCTGAGTTCGGTATGGAACATGTTGGCGCGGGCGTCGATCATGGTCGGCGTGCGCCAGCCTTCGGTCACCATCCGTTCGCCTGTCTGGGCGAGCCCCGAAGCGGGGGCCATTGCCACCGAGACCGCCATCGCGATGGCGGCAGTTCGCATGAACGTCATTCGCTCCTCCCTAAATTGCTATGAAGCATAACAATATAATCCTGTAATGCCACATAACAATCGTCAAGCGTTTCCCTCGTTCCTTCGCTTGCTCGGGAGCAAAGGATCGACATGGGCGGGGCCGAGCAGGAAGCCGGAAGGTGGAGGAAGCGTGCAGGTCCGTCGCGGCGTGCTCGGCGACCCGCGGATGGGAAGCCGAAACTCACTCCCCGTCGCGGGGGGTGTCCGTCGGTTCGCTGTCATCGAAGGTGAGAAAGAACGCCCAGACGCAGTAGGCGAGGACGGCGCCGGTGAGCATGCCCCAGAAGGGGTCGCCGTTCCACCACTCGATGGCGCACCACACGGCAACCACGGCGGTGGCAAGGGCGCGCCGCCAGAAGGGCCTGAAGAATTGGCGGTCGGTTTCGCGCATGTCGCCTCATGGTGCCCGTTGGAATCGGCCCCATGCATAGAGCATTCGGAAAGAGGCGACAAGAAAACGCCCCGGCCGCGCGGCCGGGGCGTTTGAGCGTGAATTGAAGACGGTTACTCCGCCTTGGAGATGCGGCCGTCGGTGTGGGGCTCGTAGTCGCCGTCCATGGCGCCGATATAGTCGGCGACCACGACCTCGAGGCCGGACCCGCCGTCATAAGCGTTCTGGCCCTTCTCGGCGAAGACCGAATAGCCGTCGCCGCCGGTCCGCACGTAGTTGTTGGTGACGACGCCGTATGTCTTGTCCTCGTCGATCGGCACCCACTCGCCGCCTTCATCGACCATGACGTCGACGATGCGGCTGCCCGGCTCGGCCTCGGGATCCCAGGTGAACTGGAGCCCGGCAACCTGCGGGAAGCGGCCGGCGCCTTCTTCGACTTGGCTCACGCCGTTCTCCAGCGCCTCGACAATGCCAGCGCCGGTGATCTCGAAGGTGGCGAGGGTGTTCTGGAAGGGCAGGACGGTGAGGACCTCGCCCATGGTGATCTCGCCCTCGTCGATCGAGGCGCGCAGGCCGCCGCCATTGGTGATGGCGATGGAGGCCTGGTCACCGGCGGCATCGAGCATGGCGTCGGTCACGAGATTACCCATCTCGCACTCGCCGGCGCGGCAGCTCTCGCGGTTGCCGTCGATGGCGGCGGTCGCGGTGCCGACCACCTCGGCCATGGCTTCCTCGATGGGGGCCTTCAACTCGTCGAGGCGGGCCTGGTAGCTCTCGTCCTTCTCGATGGAGGCGTCGAGCAGGATGGGCTCGCCCTCGGCGGAGACGACATTGCCCTCCTCGTCCCAGGTCACCTTTAGTTCCCCGAGATACTTGCCGTAGGCATAGGCCTGGACGATGGGCACGTCCTGACCGTCGGGATTGGCGACCATGTAGGGATAGGGGCCGGCTGCGTCTTCGCTCTCGTTCGAGAGGAACGTGTTGGAGTGCCCGCCCACGATGACGTCGACGCCGCTCACACTGGCGGCGACCTCCTGCTCGAGGGGGAAGCCGAGATGGGAGACCATGACGATCTTGTCGATGCCTTCGGCCTCGAGTTCCTCGACCTTGCGGGCGGCGTAGTCCACCGCGTTCTCGAACGCGACATTCTCGCCGGGCGAGGAAATGTCGGCGGTGTCCGGGGTCAGGGCGCCGATGACGCCGATGCGCTCGCCGCCGACCTCAAGCACGACATGCTCGGGCAGCATATCGGCCAGCTCGGGTTCGTTGGAGACGTCGAAATTGCCGCCGACGACGGGCACGTCGGTGCGCTCGAGCAGGGCGGCCAGCTCGCTCGGGCCGTCGTCGAATTCGTGGTTACCGACGGCGGTGGCGTCGAAACCCAGCTCATCGAGGAAGTCGGCGACGACCTCGGACTTGTAGGTCGTGTAATAGAGCGAGCCCTGGAACTGGT
Organism: uncultured Devosiaceae bacterium; assembly: GCA_964572555.1. Lineage (GTDB taxonomy): Bacteria > Pseudomonadota > Alphaproteobacteria > Rhizobiales > Devosiaceae > CAZNHG01. The sequence goes on from CAZNHG010000024.1 coordinate 8,899, forward strand.
CGCCGCCCGAAAGCAGGACGACATTCTCGTCGCTCAGGGCCTCGCGCCGGTTCTCCACGGCAGTGAGGAGGCGCGCCGCGCCGCCGAAGCATTCGCCGGCCTCTTCGTCTTCGGCTCCGCAGTCGGAGTCGTACGCGTTAATGGGCTGGAAGCGGGCGTGGAAATCGTTGATGTGAAGAATATTGAGGGTGTACTGGGCCTGTGCCGCGCCGGTCATTGCGGCGCATGTGGCGAGTACTCCCAAGGAAACCAGAAGCCTGCGCATTTGATACCTCCTTGTCGTGTCCGTGTTCCCGGACCGATAAACACTCTAGTTAACAATACTGTGTCGGGAAACCCGGGAATTTGACCAACTGGACAATAATCGGACGCGCGCTTGACGCCCGCGGCGCAGCACGGCCGCGGCACGACATTGTGTCACACAACCGTGGTGCGGCTTGAACCGGCGGCACGGATGGCTAAGGTGAGCGCACACTTCGAACCGTTCCAATCAGGCTTGCGCATGTCCGGGCACCTGCCGAAAGACCATCCCCCCATCAAGCCGCGCAGGATCGGCGTTCTGCTGCTCAACCTGGGCACGCCGGACGCTACGGACTACCGGTCGATGCGGCGTTATCTCAAGGAGTTCCTCTCGGACCAGCGGGTGATCGAGACGCCGCGCATCATCTGGTGGTTCGTGCTCAATCTTATCGTTCTGACCACGCGACCGAAAAAGAGCGGTGCGGCCTATGACAAGATCTGGGACAACGAGGCGGGGGACAGCCCGCTGCGCGTGATCTCGCGCGCGCAGGCGGACAAGCTGCAGGCGCGGCTGGGCGACCGGGTCATCGTCGATTACGGCATGCGCTACGGCAACCCCACGACCGAGAGCCGGATCAACGCGCTCAAGGAGGCCGGGTGCGACCGCATCCTGCTGGCGCCGCTCTATCCGCAGTATTCCGCGCCGACCACGGCGACCGCCAACGACAAGGCGTTCGACGCGCTGGGCAAGCTCCGCTGGCAACCGGCGGTGCGTACGGCGCCGGCCTATTACGAGGATCCGGCGTATATCGACGCGCTGGCGAAGAGCATAGAGGACGGGTTCAAGGGGCTCGACTTCACGCCGGACCTGGTGATCACCTCGTATCACGGCATGCCGCAGAGCTATCTCGAAAAGGGTGACCCGTATCACTGCCAGTGCTGCAAGACGACGCGGCTGGTGCGCGAGCGGCTGGGCTGGTCCGAAGACAGGATGATGGTGAGCTTCCAGAGCCGCTTCGGGCCGGAGGAGTGGCTCAAGCCCTATACCGACGAGACGCTGATGGAACTGCCTGGCAAGGGCATCAGGAAGGTCGCCATCATGGCGCCGGCGTTCTCGGTCGATTGCCTGGAAACGCTCGAGGAGCTGGCGATCACCGGCCGTGAGCAATTCATGGAAGCGGGCGGCGAGAAGTATGCCTACATCCCGTGCCTGAACGACAGCGAACCGGGCATGGACGTGATCGAGAGCGTCGTGCGGCGCGAGCTGGAGGGGTGGCTGTAGGGGACGGCCTTACGGCTCGAGCTCGGCGGGGACGGGCGGTTCTTCCTCGACCAGCAGGATCGAGACGCGCTCGTTAGCGTCGAGATAGGGGTCGTTGGGGAAGAACGGGTCGGCGGTGCCGCGGCCGGCGACCGAATAGATGCGCTCCGACGGCACGCCGAATTCCTCCAGGATTGCCCGCACCGCGTTGGCGCGGTCGGAAGAGAGGTCCCATTCGCCATAGCGCGGGTCCGGATAGGTGCCGCCGGCGGCGACGTGGCCGGTGACGCGGATCTGGTTGGGGAGCTGGGCGAGCCCCGGCGCCATCGCCGCGATGGCGCTCCGGGTCACCTCGTAGGGGTATTTCGACCCCTCGGGGAACATGGCGCGGCCCTGCTGGTCGGCGATGATGATGTTGGTGCCTTCCTCGGTGTCCTGCACGATCAGGTTGTCCGAAATCCGGGTGATCTCGGGCAGGTCCTGCCAGGCCTGCTTGAGGGTGACCGAGGCGAGCGAGAACTGGCGTTTGGTCTCGACGTCGTTCTTCTCGATCTCGTAGGTGTTGGCTTCCGAGCCCTGCTTCTGGTGCTCGTCGTGGTTGGTGGTGGCGTATTCGGTCTCGGCCTTCGTTTCCTCGAGCGTGAGTTTTTTCAGGTAGTCGCGCTCGGGATTGCCCGCCCGTTCGATGACGCCGGACTTGCGCTCGATGGCCATAATGCCGAAGGCGTCCTTCATGGAGCCGGCGACGACCTGGAGCTTTTCCTGGTCCTGGATGGAAAACGAAATTATCAGGACGAAGAAGCACACGAGAATCGACATGAGGTCGGCGAAGGTCACCAACCACTCGGGAACTTCCCGGTCGCTTCCCTTTTTCTTCGTCGTGGCCATTGCGGAATACCCCGTCAGGCGGCCTCGGGCAGCTCATCGCCCCCGGCGCGCTGGTTCTCGGGCAGATAGGCCACCAGCATCTCGCGAATGAGGGCGGGGCTCTTGCCGTCGCGCACCGACATGATGCCGTCGATGATCAGCGTCTGGTTGATCTCCTCGAAGCCTAGCTTGGCGGTCAGCTTGTCGGCGACCGGCAGGCAGACAAGGTTGGCGACGACCGCGCCGTAGAGCGTGGTCAGCAAGGCGACGGCCATGGCCGGGCCGATTGCGCTGGGGTCGTCCATGTTGCCCAGCATCTGCACCAGGCCGACGAGCGTGCCGATCATACCGAAGGCGGGGGCCGCGTCGCCCAGGGACTTGAACACGCGCTGGCCCTCCATCAGGCGGGTGAGGTACTGGTCGCGCTCGAGCTCCATGGATTCGCGGATGAACGTGCCGTCATAGCCGTCCGCGATCATCTGCGCACCCTTTTGCAGGTTGGGCTCGTCGATCTCGACGGATTCGAGACCCAGCGGACCGGCGCGGCGGACGATGTCGCCCATCTCGGCGATCTTCTCGATCAGCTCGCGGGGCTCGACCTTGTTGTGGGTGAAGGCGACCTTGCCGCCGGTCTGGAGTGCCTTGAGCACGCCGGCGAGCGGGAACCGGATGAGGGTCGCCGCCATGCCGCCGCCGATAACGATGAGCACGGCGGGCAGGTCGACGAACTGCATGAACGAGCCGCCCAGGAAGATCGCCAGGGCGATAACGGCCGCGCCGGCGATGATCCCGAGAATAGTAGCCAGATCCAAGGCGTAACTCCTGTTGTGCCCGGTAGATGCAAGACTTCGCCATGCATAGTGGGGGCTCACGCCTAAGGCGCTGTTAAGCAACAGGGTTAACAGGTTCCAACCGGGGCCGGGGGCATCTGTAAGGTTTTGTTAACCATGAGCGGCGAAGGATGCGGGGTGCGCGATTTGCGCACTCTGGGAGCGTGACGCTTTGGCGGTACGGGGCACATGCCGGATTGCATGGGGTGCCAGCGCGGCTTTGGGAGCCGCGCTGGTTTTCGGCATGACCGCGTCCGCGGCGCCGCTCGGGGGCGACGGGTCCGGGGCGAACAATCCGGATCTGTTGCGCGGCAGTTATGAAGCCGGGTGCACCAACCCGGCCATTTGCGGGGCGCCCGCGCCGGCGCCGAAGCGGACCGCGCACGACGAGCCGATGGACCTTGCAAGCTCTGCGCCGGAGCGGAAACCGTCCGGGGACTTGTTGGCGCCCGCGATGCCGGCAGAGCCGGTTCTTTATCATGCGCCGACTGCCAGCGTGCCGCCAGAAAGCCTCGGGCCGCAGGTCGACGTCGACTGGCGGGTGACGTTGCGCGGCAGCTATGAAAACGGCACGCGCGGGGAGGCATTCAGCATCGGGGTTCTGCCGGAGGTGAGCCTTGCGCGGCAGACGCGGCGGGGCCGGCTTGCTCTCGGCGCCGATGCCAAACTGGTGCGGGAAGACTCCGGCCAGTACCGGCTGGCGAACACGGCGCTCGATTTCAACGCGGACACCGCACTTTCCCGGGACACGGAACTGAGCGGCGGGGCGCAGCTCACCCTTTCGCAGGACGGGCCGGACGATCCGGGCGTGGGGAGCGACGTGGACATGCCGCCGCGCATCGGCACCGGCGAAATCGACGTAGCGCTGACCCACAGGGCCGGGCGGTTCGGTGTCGAGGTGCGCGGAAACGCGCTGAGGCAGCTTTACGGGGACACCGAGCTCGAGGGCGGCGGGACGCGCTCCAACAACTATCGTGACCGCTACGGCTTTGGCGGCGCGGTGCGCGGGCTTTATCGCGTTGGCGGGCATGTCGACATGTTCGTCGAGGGGTCCACCGAGCGCGATATCCATGACGCCGCCTCGCCGGCCTACGGGGCCACGCTCGACAGCTGGACCCACGCGGTACGGGCGGGCGTGACGGGCAACTGGGACGACGTGGTCACCGCCGAGATTTCAGCCGGGTACGGCCTGCGCCGGTTCGACAGCGATCTGCTGGACGATGTGCCGACGGCCCTGTTGGATGCGGAACTGGTCTATCGCCCGGACGACGCGGTGGAATTCGCCGCGCGGCTGGGCACCGACATCACGGCGGCCGACGCGGCGGACAGCGCCTCGGCCGAGATTGCCTATACCGCCGGTGCCGACTGGCGCTACATGGTCAACGACCGCATGACCATGCGGGCGAGTGTCGGGGGCGAGTGGACGGAATTCGCGGATTCCGGCGAGACGGGGCAGAGCTATTCCGCCGGGGTCGGGGCCGACTTCAACGTCAACGCGCACACCATGGTGAGCGCCGACTACGCCTACGACGTGAGCGATGGTAGCGACGAGGCGCGTGAGGACAGCCACACCGTTTCGGTTGGGATGACGCTGTCGCGGTAGTCCCTTTGGGGTACTTCTTCGATTACTCCGGCGTGTCGAGCAGGTTCAGTGCCCGGATTTCAGCGAGGAATCCCTCGGCGATGTCGGGGCGGTCGAGGGCGTAGGCGACGTTGGCGGTGAGGAAGCCGATCTTGGAGCCGCAGTCGAAGGTGCGGCCGTCGAACTTCACGCCGGTGAACTTCTGCTGTTCCATCAGGCGCTGCATGGCGTCGGTAATCTGGATTTCGCCGCCCGCGCCGGTGGTGTGTTCGGCCAGGAGGTCGAAGATCTCCGGCTGCAGGATATAGCGGCCCGAGATGATGAGATTGGAGGGCGCCTCGTCCACCTTGGGCTTTTCGACCATGCCGGTGATGTCGAAACTCTTGTCCGGCCCCTCGCCGCGGCCAACGATGCCGTAGGAGGACACGTCGTTGGGATCGACTTCCTCGACGGCGATGATGTTGCCGCCGGTGTGTTCGTAGGTGTCGATCATCTGCTTGAGCGCGCCGGGCTCGGCCTTGATGATCATGTCGGGCAGAAGCAGGGCGAAGGGATTGTCGCCGACGAGCTGACGGGCGCACCATACCGCGTGGCCGAGGCCCATGGGCTCCTGCTGGCGGGTGAAGCTGGAGCGGCCCGGCTGGGGCAGGTCTTCCTGGAGTTCGGCCAGTTCCTCGGTCTTGCCGCGCTGCTCTAGGGTGTATTCGAGCTCGAACTGGCGGTCGAAATGGTCCTCGATGACACCCTTGTTGCGGCCCGTCACGAAGACGAAGTGCTCGATGCCGGCCTCGCGGGCCTCGTCGACGGCGTACTGGATGAGCGGCCGGTCCACCACCGGAAGCATTTCCTTGGGCATCGCCTTGGTCGCGGGCAGAAAGCGCGTGCCCAGACCGGCTACGGGGAAAACGGCGGTGCGTACCTTGTCGGCCATATCTACAGGACCCTCCTTGTCACCTTTCAAACACGCTGGCTGCGTAATGCTATCTAAACACCTGAACGCTAGCGTGACTACGTCACGGAAAGGAAAGGCGATTTCATGGCGGTGATGGTCACCGGTGGAGCCGGGTATATCGGCAGCCACATGGTTCTCAACCTCGTCGACGCCGGCGAGAAGGTGGTCGTGCTCGACAATCTGGTCACGGGGTTCGACTGGGCCATCGATGGGCGGGCCGAGTTCGTCGAGGGCAATGCCGGCGACATCGAGCTGGTGAAAAGAACCATCGCCGCGCACGACGTTCACGAGATCATCCATTTCGCCGGATCGATCGTGGTGCCGGAATCGGTGGAAAATCCGCTCAAGTACTACGCCAACAACACCGCGACGTCGCGCAATCTTATCGAGGCGGCCGTCGCGGGGGGTGTGAAGCACTTCATCTTCTCCTCGACCGCGGCCGTCTACGGCATGATCGGGCTCGACCCGGTGGACGAGGAAACCGCGCTCAAGCCGGCCTCGCCCTATGGCCGCTCGAAGCTGATGACCGAGATGATGCTGGCCGACGTCGCGGCGGCGCATCCCATCACCTATGGCGTGCTGCGCTATTTCAACGTGGCGGGCGCCGATCCGGCCGGCCGGTCGGGGCAGTCGACGCCCGAGGCGACGCACCTGATCAAGGTGGCGGCGCAGACGGCGCTTGGGCAGCGCGACCACATGAACGTGTTCGGCACCGACTACGAAACACCGGACGGCACCTGCATTCGGGATTACATTCACGTCACCGATCTCGTCGCCGCGCATGCCCTCTTGCTGGAGCGGCTGCGCGCGGGCGAGGAGAGCACCATCGTCAATTGCGGCTACGGGCGCGGCTACTCGGTGCGCGAGGTGATCGACGTGGTGAAACAGGTTTCGGGCATCGATTTCGACGTGCACGAGACAGAGCGGCGCGCGGGCGATCCGGCGGCCATCGTCGCGAAGGCCGACAAGGCGCGCAAGCTGCTGGCCTGGGAACCGGAACACGAGGATCTGCACGAGATCGTGCGCTCGGCCTATGCGTGGGAGCGGCATTTGATGACGCGCAATCGCTGACTCCAGAGCTTCCGTTCTGATTGAATCAGAACGGAAGCTCCAGGTTCTTGAGCGGTCGCGTTCTCGAACCGAATAAGTGGTATCCACTTGTCCTGAAAACGCTTGAAGGGGAATGCCATGAAGGGAGCCGTACAGGGTGTGATCGCGCTGTGTGTTGCGGCAGGGCTCGCAGTGCCTGCCGTGGCGGAGCCCGTGGTCAGTTTCGAGACCTTCAAGGCGCAGTTCGCGGAAAAGGCCGTTGCGGCCGGGATTTCGCCGGACGTCTATCGCGAGATCATGGCCGGTGTTCAGCCGGTCGACAACATTCCCGGGCTCGTGACGGCGCAGCCCGAATTCACGACGCCGATCTGGGACTATATGGCCCGGCGCGCCTCGGACAGCCGTATTCGCAACGGGCGGGCGGCGATGGCGCGCAACCGGGAGTTGTTCGAGAGCATCGGGCGGCAGACCGGGGTCGATCCGGCGTTGCTGGGCGCGATCTGGGGGATCGAGACCAATTACGGCACGGTGCTCGACGATTCCGGCCTGATCCGGCCGATCATACCCAACCTCGCCACGCTGGTGCATCACCGGCGCAGCCGCCTCAGGCAGGACGAGCAGGAGCTGATCGCCGCCATGAAACTGGTGCAGGAGTACGGGTGGACGGCGGAGACGCTGGTCGGCTCGTGGGCTGGGGCGATCGGGCACACGCAGGTGATCGCCTCGGGGCTTCTGGAATACGGCACGGACGGGAACGACGACGGGTGGATCAATCCACATTCGACGCTGGCCGATGCCCTGGCGACGACGGCGACCTATCTGCGCGCGCTGGGCTATGAGCCCGGTGTCGACTGGGGTTACGAGGTGCGCCTGCCCGACGGGTTCGACTACACGCTCGCCACGCGCGAGCGGATGCGGCCGGTAAGCTTTTTCGCCGAGCGGGGCGTACGGCGCGTGCTGGACCGGGAGTTCACCGACATGGACCAGCCGGTGTTCCTTTACGTTCCCGCGGGGAGCGAGGGGCCGAAATTCCTGATGACGCCGAACTACCTGGTGCTCAAGCGCTACAATTTCTCGGACAGCTACGCGCTGACGCTGGCGCATCTCACGGATCGGCTGAAGGGCACGGGGCCGCTGGCCGAGTCGTGGCCGACGGATACGCGATTTCCCGACCGCGAGCAGCGCTTCGCCATCCAGCAATGGCTGCGCGCGCTGGGTCACTACAATGGCGAGGTCGACGGGATGCTGGGACCCGTGACGCAGCAGGCGTATCAGCGGTTCCAGCAGGCGCAGGGGATGCTGCCGGACGGGTTCATCACGCTCGAGTCGTACGAGGCATTGCGGCGGGCT
>CAZNHG010000024.1:17130-18369 GCA_964572555.1 uncultured Devosiaceae bacterium
GTGCGACTTCGTGCTTGGTGGCGGGGCCGGCTTGCTGGTAAAATCATGCGATGATCCGCCGGTTACTCACACTGCTGTTCGTCGCCGCGCTTGTCGCGCCCGTGGTCGGGCCGGTCGTCGCCGGTGCGCAGGAGCGCATCGAGGTGGCGCAGCAGCGGCGGACCCTTTGGGACATGCTGTTCGGCGAGGAGGAGCAACAGCAGCCGGCGGCGCAGCAGCGCCAGCCCACGCGGCAGCAGCGGCAGGCGCCCGCGCGCAGCCAGCAGCAGGCCAGCACGCCGCCGCCCCAACCTGACGCCGTGGAGAAGGAGACGGACGCCACGCGCCTTGCCGTGCTCGGGGATTCGCTGGCCTCGGACCTGGGGCGGGCGCTCGAACGCTTCTATGCCGAAGATCCCAACATCGTGGTGGTGCGCAAGGCCGTCGGGTCGTCGGGATTCGTGCGCTACGACTTCTATGACTGGCAGGCGGCGATCGAGAAGGAGATCGCCGAGGACACCTTCGATATCGCGGTGGTGATGATGGGCATCAACGACCGGCAGAACCTGACGGTCGACGGGGCGGGCGTGAAGCCGCTGACCGAGGCGTGGAAGACAGCCTATTCGGCCCGGCTCAACGATTTCCTCGGAGCGCTCAGGTCCGCCGGCAAGCCGGTGGTCTGGGTGGAGCTGCCGCCCATGCAGGCGCCGAAATATTCGGGCGCGATCACCCAGATTTCCTCGCTGCAGCGGCTGGCGGCGTTCTCGGCGGGGGCGGAGTATGTCGATATCTACGAGCGCTTCACCGACGAGCAGGGGGGGTACGTCTCCTTCGGGCCGGACCTCAACGGGGTCAGCGTTCAGATGCGCAAGGGCGACGGCATTCACTTCACCGCGGCGGGGGCGGACAAGCTGGCCTTTCACGTCAACCAGGGGCTCAAGCGCTTCTATCGCGGCGGGACGGTGAGCGTGGCCGTGACCGATCCGCTCGCCCAGACCGATGCCGCCGCGATGACGCGGCCGCCCTTCCAGGGGCTGGGCCAGATCCGGCTGCTCGAGGTGGCAGGCGCGGTGATCCCGCTCAATTCGAGCGTGACGCGGCGCGACGGCGAATTGCTGCAGGCGGGTTCGGGCGTAACGCTGCCGGCGGGCTTCAGCCTCGACCAGATGGTGATGGCACCGGTGGGGCGCGCCGATGCGTTCGGCGTGGGTATCGACCCCTCGCGCGGCCAGCAGGCGTTCGGGCCGGCGCGGTAGTCTC
>CAZNHG010000024.1:18469-20303 GCA_964572555.1 uncultured Devosiaceae bacterium
GTTGACCATGTCCCGGCAGTGCCTTTAGCAATTATGTACCAATCGGTATTAAAAGGAGACGACAATGCAGAATCTTTCCGGCAAGGCGGCCCTGGTTACGGGCGGAAGCCGCGGTATCGGGGCGGCGTGCGTGCGCAACCTGGCGGCGCAGGGTGTCGCGGTGGCGTTCACCTATCTCAGCGCGGGGGAGCGGGCGCAGGCGCTCGTCGCCGAGATCGAGGGCGCGGGTGGGCGTTGCCTGGCGATCCGGGCGGACAGCGCCGACAGGGACGAGATCGTCGCCGCGGTGGAGCAGGCCGCCGACGCGTTCGGCCGTCTCGACATTCTGGTGAACAATGCCGGCATCTTCCCGAACGGGCCGGTCGAGGACGTTACCCACGAGGAACTGGAGCGCACGCTCGGCATTCACGTGAGCGGCGTTTTCGTTGCCTCGCAGGCTGCGCTCAAGGTGATGGGCCGGGGCGGGCGCATCATCTCCATCGGTACATGCTTCGCCCAGCGCGTTCCGTTTCCCGGCATTACGCTCTACGCGATGAGCAAGTCGGCGCTGATCGGCTTCACCAAGGGGCTGGCGCATGATGTCGGCAGCCGGGGCATCACGGTGAATGTCATCGATCCGGGCTCGACCGATACCGACATGAACCCGGCCAACAGCGACGGCGCCGACGGCCAGCGGGCGCTGCTGCCGGTGGGGCACTATGCCGATGCCGACGACATCGCCGCGACGGTTCTGCATCTGGCCGGCGACACGGGCCGGTTCATCACCGGCGCGTCGATTGCCGTCGATGGCGGCTTCGCCGCGTGACGCGGACGATCTCCGGTGAGGCGGCGATGGCGTGGGTCATTCTGGTGGCGGCGGCTCTTCTGGAGATCGTCTGGGCTACCGCGCTCAAGAATGCCGAGGGGTTCACCCGGCTCGGGCCGAGCCTTGCCGGCATCGGCGGGGCGGCGTTGAGCTTCGTGCTGCTCGGCGTGGCCCTCAAGACGCTGGCTGTGGGCACGGCCTATGCGGTCTGGGTCGGTCTCGGAGCCTTCGGCGTCGCGCTCGCCGGGGCCGCGCTCTACGGGGAGGCGTTGTCGCCTCCCCGGATCGCCTGCCTCGCGCTCATCGTGGCCGGCGTGGCCGGCCTCAAGATCACGGAGGGGTGAGCCGGGTCTCCGGCCGCGGCGGAGCGCTTGAGGTCGCTGTGTGCATCCATTATGTACGGATAGGTACAAAATGGAGGCGGTGATGGGCGATCTCGGGCGGCCCCGCCAGTTCGACCGCGATACGGCGCTGAGCAAGGCGATGCACGTGTTCTGGGTACAGGGCTACGAGGGAGCGAGCCTGAGCGATCTCACCGAGGCGATGGGCATCAGCCGGCCGAGCCTTTATTCGGCCTTCGGGTGCAAGGAGAACCTGTTCCGCGAGGCGGTGGAACTCTACAACGTCCAGGAGAACACCGAGGTCTGCCGGGCGCTCGACGACGCGAAGACGGCGCGGGACGGCGTGGAGGCCATGCTGCGGGTCAATGCGCGCGCCTACACGACGCCCGAAAAGCCGCCCGGGTGCCTGGTGGTGCTCTCGGCGATGACCGGGGCGCCCGAGAACGATGAAATCCGCACCTTCCTTCGCGACAACCGGCGGGACCTGGAGCGGCAGATCGCGGGGCGCATCGGGCAGGGGGCGGCCGAGGGTGAACTCCCCGCCGGAGCGGATGCCGACGCGCTTGCCGCCTATTATGCCAGCGTTCTGAACGGGCTTTCCATCCAGGCGCGGGACGGGGCGACGCATGACAGGCTCTCGGCGATCATCGATCACGCCATGGCGGCGTGGCCGGATTCCCGGGATTAG
>CAZNHG010000025.1:0-20120 GCA_964572555.1 uncultured Devosiaceae bacterium
TACGCCTTGAACGTACCGAGCTTCGCCTTGCCGGGGTTGATCTTCTCGTCGAGGTAGACGTCCACCTTGTCGGCGGCGATGCGTTCCTGGGTGCCGGTGTCGCGGTCGCGGACGGTGACGGCGTGGTCGGTCAGCGTTTCCTGGTCGACGGTGACGCAGAACGGGGTGCCGATCTCGTCCATGCGCGCGTAGCGCTTGCCGATGGACTGCTTCTCGTCATAGCGCGTCGTCATGAACTGGCTGAGGTGGTTGTTCAGTTTCATCGCGTATTCGGGCAGGCCGTCCTTGGCGATGAGCGGGAAAACGCCGGCGGTGATCGGCGCCAGTTTCGGCGGGAGTGCCAGGAACTCCTTGGAAGGGCGGCTCGCGTCGTAGCGGTAGGCGTCGCAGAACACGGCCAGCAGGGCGCGGGTGAGGCCGGCCGACGGCTCGATGACGTAGGGCACGAAGGCGCGGCCCGCCGCCTGGTCGTGGAATTCCATCTTGGTCTTGGCGTGTTGCGCATGCTGGTTGAGGTCGTAGTCGGACCGGTTGGCCACGCCCTCGAGCTCGCCGAATTCGCCGCGGGCGAAGGGGAAACGGTACTCGATGTCGGAGGTGGCCGAGGAGTAGTGCGAGAGCTCCGCCGCCTCGTGCGGGCGCACGATGAGGTTTTCCGGGCGGACGCCGAGACGGTGCCACCACTCACGGCGTTCGTGCACCCAGAATTCGAACCACTTGTCGGCTTCCTCCGGGTCGCAGAACCACTCCACCTCCATCTGCTCGAACTCGCGGCTGCGGAAGATGAAGTTGCGCGGGGTGATCTCGTTGCGGAACGCCTTGCCGATCTGGGCGATGCCGAAGGGCATGCGCGGGCGCGACGACGCGACGACGTTCTTGTAGTTCACGAAGATGCCCTGGGCGGTCTCGGGACGCAGATAGGCCCTGGAGTCGGAGGTCGAGAGGGCGCCGACCGAGGTCTCGAACATCAGGCTGAAGGCGCGCGGCTCGCTGAGGGTGCCGAACTCGGTGGCCTCGGGGGCGAGGACGAGCTTGCGGGCTTCCGGGTCGAGTTCATCGAAGGGAACGCCGTCCTTGAAATCGGGGCGCTCGAGCTTCTTGCCGCTCAGGCTCTTCTCGACGAAGCGCAGGCGCTTCTCGAGTTGTTCGACCGCGTCGTCGCCGCCCATGACCGCGACATAGCCCATGGCCTCGGACTCGCCGCGCAGGCGCGCCGGGAACGTGAGCAGGTGGTCGGCACGGTAGCGCTTCTTGGTCTCGGCGCAGTCGGACAGCTCGTCGTGGAACCCCTCGACGTGACCGGAGGCCTTCCACACCTCGGGGTTGAGGATGATGGAGCTGTCGATGCCGAAGATCTGCAAAGGCTTGCCGTCCGGGCCCATCGGCGGGCGCTCGACCATGCTCTCCCACCAGAAGCGGCGGATGTTTTCCTTCAGCGCGATGCCCATGGGGCCGAAGTCGAAAAAGCCGTTGAGCCCGCCATAGATGTCCGAGGACGGATAGACATAGCCGGTGCGCTTGGCGAGCGAGACGATGGCTGTCATTTCGGGCAGGGCGGGAGCGTGCGGATTGGTCATTTGGCTTCACTTTGTCATTTGGAAAAACCGGCCTGGAAGGGCAGGGCCGGCGGGCGGCGTATCACGGCGGAGGTGTCGCGCGCCACGGATGTTTGATCGGGCCCGCTTCCGGGCCTGTTCGCGATAGAGGGTGTCGCGCTGAACTGTATTCAGCTCGACCCCTCAAGTCCTTGTTTTGTCGCGCGTCCGAACCGAAAAAGTGGTTCCCACTTTTCCTGTACACGCTCTAGCCTCCTCAAAGGGTTTGTGCGGCTGAACGGGCCTCGAAAACCGGGGAGTAGCCCTATCCACAATTGGCGCGCGATACAATACCCGCATGGCGGGTACGGCGGCTGCGCGGGGAGCCTGCAGGCGGATTCGTGTGGATGCATTGATTAAATCAGAATATCTGATACAGACTACGCGCGAGACTAACGACAGACCCACCCCTCCCGCCGTGGATACCAGCAATGAGCCGAAATTTCCTCGTCGTCGATCCGGAAGAGAATCTGGATGTGCTCAAGGGCCTGGCCTCGGCAGTGCGCGTCAAGATTCTCAAGCTGCTGCACGCCGAGGGGTCGCAGAATATCAATGCGATCGCTGAAACGCTGGGGCTTCCGCAGTCCACGATCTCCTCGAACGTGCAGATTCTCGAGGATGCGGGGCTGATCCGCTCGGAGTCGCAGAAGGCGCGCAAGGGCAACCAGAAGATCTGCCATTCGACCTTCGACGAGGTCATGGTGATGTTCAAGGACGACATATCGCCGCTGGAATCCAACGGGATCGAGGTATCGATGCCGCTGGGACTGTATACGAGTTGCGAGGTGACCTCCCCGTGCGGACTTTGCTCGGTGGACGGGATCGTGGGGCTTCTCGACGTGCCGGAGACCTTCCTCGATCCGGACCGGATGAAGGCCTCGCTGATCTGGTTCACGCGCGGCTATGTCGAGTACCAGTTTCCCAACAATGCCAAGCTGGCCAATTCCGAGATCGAGTCCGTCGAATTCGTCATGGAGCTGAGCTCGGAGGTGCCGGGCACGAGCGCCGACTGGCCGTCGGACATCACGCTGACGGTGAACGGGATCGACGTGGGTACTTGGACCTCGCCGGGCGATTTCGGCGACAAGCGGGGCGTCTACACGCCCGACTGGTGGAAAACCAAGGGCTCGCAATACGGCAAGCTCAAGAGCTGGCGCATCGCGCAGAACGGTACGTTCGTCGACGGCGTGCAGATATCGAACGTTTCCATCAGGGATGTGGATATTGCCGGCCACCATTCGATCCGCATGCGGATCGGGGTGCGCGAGGACGCCAAACATCCCGGCGGAATCAATATCTTCGGGCGGGGGTTCGGCAATTACGACCAGGACATCGTGCTGCGCATGCAGACGCGCAAATAGTCCGCCGTCTCATCTTTATTTCAGATTTTTCGGTTCGGTGGCTTGACGCAGCGGCCGGACTCCGCTCCTATTAAACCCAATTCGACGATACAAATCCGAAAATCCGGATTATAAGTTTTGGGAGGAGCGTATGAAGGCGACCGTCACGGCGCATAGCGGATTCACGATCGCACGGATCGACGATCGCATCTACGGGGCATTTCTCGAGCACCTGGGACGCGCTGTTTATACCGGCATTTATGAACCGGACCATCCGAGCGCCGATGCGAACGGCATGCGCGGCGATGTCGCCGAGCTGGTCAAGGCGCTCGACGTGCCGCTGGTGCGCTATCCGGGCGGCAATTTCGTTTCGGCCTACAACTGGGAAGACGGGATCGGCCCCAAGGAGGAACGGCCGGTGCGGCTCGATCTCGCCTGGCACACCTCCGAGAGCAACCAGGTCGGCATTCACGAGTTCGCCGACTGGTCGGAGACGGTCGGCACCGACATGATGCTGGCGGTGAACCTGGGGTCGCGCGGGCTCGATGCGGCACGCAATTTCGTGGAGTACGTCAACCACGAGGGCGGTTCGGCCTGGTCGGACCTGCGTATCGAGAACGGGCAGAAACAACCCTGGGGCACCAAGCTGTGGTGCCTGGGCAACGAGATGGACGGCCCCTGGCAGGTCGGGCACAAGAGCGCCGAGGAATACGGGCACCTGGCGAACGAGACGGCCAAGGCCCTGCGCGCTTTCGACAGCGAGCTGGAGCTGGTCGTGTGCGGCTCCTCGAATGCCGACATGCCGACCTATCCGCAGTGGGAAGCGACGGTTCTCGAGCACACTTACGAGAACATCGACCACATTTCGCTGCACATGTACTTCCGCAACTACGAAAAGAACACGGCGAACTTCCTGTCGCTGAGCGAAAAGCTCGACCGCTACATCGAGACGGTCGCCGGCATCATCAAGTACGTGAAGGCCAAGAAGCGGTCGGACAAGGACGTCTACATCTCGTTCGACGAGTGGAACGTCTGGTATCACTCCACCGAGCAGGACAAGAAGATCCTTCAGGGCAATGACGGCTGGCCGCATGCGCCGGCGCTGCTCGAGGACATCTACAACTTCGAGGACGTGCTTCAGGTGGGTTGCGTGCTCAACACCTTCATCCGCCGCTCGGACGTGGTGAAGATCGCCTGCATCGCGCAGCTCGTCAACGTGATCGCGCCGATCATGACCGAGCCGGGCGGCCGGGCCTGGAAACAGACGATCTATCATCCGTACCAGTTCGCCTCGCTCTATGGACGCGGCACCGCGCTCGATCTGTCGGTCGACAGCCCCACCTATTCCTCGGATATCGCCGACGATGTGGCGTATCTCGATATCGCGGGCGTTCACGACGAAGACGCGGGCACGCTGACGTTCTTTGCCGTCAACCGGCATCCGAGCGAGCGCATCGCCACCGAGGTGAGCCTGCAGGGCTTCAACGGCGCCGAAATCATCGATCATCAGGTTATCGAGGGGCACGATCTGGAAGCGGTGAATACCGCCGACAACCCCGAGAATGTCGCCCCGAAAAAGGGCGGCGGCGCCAGCGCCGCGGCCGGAAAGCTTACCCTGGATTTGGGATCGTATTCGTATCAGATGATCCGATTGAAGGTCTGATCGGACAGGAAGTTAAAGCAATTACTACAATATGTTAGCTGCACAGGAGGAGTCCGGCAAACTATATCAACTTTCCCGATTCATATCATGAATTGCGTTGACAAGTGAGTTGTCTGCGCTAGCTTGCTAACCGGGAGCGCATGGGAGGCGCTCCGTTCAAGGGAGGAGATATCGATGAAGAAATGGATATCATTGGCGGCGTCCGCCGCCATGGCCGTTGCGGCGTTCGGCGCGTCCGCCGTCGCACAGGAAGAGGCTGCTGCGCCGCCGGTTTCTGACTTTCCGCGCGAAGAGACGCTGATCGTCCACAACCCCGAGCCGCCCGCGACCAATGCGGACAGCTTCAACATCTTCGTGGCCGGCAGCGGCGCCAACAACTCCAACGGGCTGCATCAGCTCGCCATGGACACGTTGTGGTACATCGACCCGGACGCGGGGCTCGACGGAGCTCTCTACAATTCGCTGGCGAGCGAGCCGTGGGAGTACAACGAAGACTTCACGCAGATGACGGCTCACCTGCGCGAAGGCATCTACTGGAGCGACGGCGAGGAGTTCACGGCCGAGGACGTGGTCTACACCGTCGAAGTCCAGATGGAGAACTCCGAGATGGTCTACAACGCCACGTTCAACGAGAACGTGGAGAGTGTCGAGGCCGTCGACGACTACACCGTGCAGTTCAATCTCAAGCAGCCGAACTCGCGCTTCCACTCGACCTTTTCGGTGCGTTGGGGCGGTTCCTGGATCATTCCCGAGCACATCTTCTCCGAGGTCGAGGACGTAGCGTCCTACAACTTCAACCCGCCGGTCGGGTTGGGGCCGTACAAGCTGCATTCGTACGATCCGAACGGATACTGGTATATCTGGGAAAAGCGTGAGGACTGGGAGCGCACCACGGTGGCCGAATACGGCGAGCCGGGGCCGAAATACGTGATCTACCGTTCGATCCCCTCGATCGACAACCGCCTGATCGAAATGGTCAACGGCGATCTCGACATGATCCACGACCTCACGCCTGAGGGCATGTTCTCGCTGGTCGAGCAGTCGGATACCTCGCGCGGCTGGTTCCCGGGTTTCCCGTATGCCCATCCGGATCCGACGCTGCCCATGGTGATCTTCAACCACCAGGACGAGCGGTTCCAGGACAAGCGGGTACGCTGGGCGCTGGCGCTGATGCTCGATGCACGGCAGATTTCGATGGCGTCCTATCGCGGCGCGGCCACGATGTCGGCCATCGCGATCCCGCCGACGGGTACGCATCCGCAGGACTACCATGCCCCGATGCAGGACTGGCTGCAGAGCTACGAGCTGGACCTGGGGAACGGCGAGACAATCCAGCCGTATGACCCGACGGTCGGCCAGCAGATTGCCGACATGGTGCGTCCGCAGTTCGGTGACGCGGTGCCGACCGACGAGGAGGCGATCAAGAACTCGTTCGGCTATGGCTGGTGGAAGCAGGATATCGAGGCGGCGAACGCGCTGCTCGAGAGTGCCGGTTTCACCAAGCAGGGCAACCAGTGGATGACCCCTGACGGCGAGCCGTTCGAGTTCACCATCAAGACGTTCACGGAAGGCGTGATCAACCGCATGGGCACCATCATCGCCCAGCAGTGGAGCCAGCAGGGCATTCAGGTCACGCCGGAAGCCGATCCGCAGATCTTTGCGCAGACGCTGCCGCTGGGCGACTACGCGACGGCGACGGCCTGGTCGATCGAGACCTGGGGCGGCGATCCGGATCTCAGCTACTTCCTCGACAGCTGGCATTCCGACTTCGTGGCCGAGCCCGGCGACCGTCAGCCGGAGCGCAACTGGCAGCGCTGGGAGAATCCGCGGCTCGACGAGCTCATCGAGCAGATGCGGGTGACCGAGTTCAACTCCGATGAGAACCTCGAGATCGGCCGCGACTTCGTGAAGCTGATGGTCGAGGAGATGCCGGTTATCCCGGTGATGTCGTTCAACGTCTTCTCGGTGTACGACACGCGTTATTGGACGGGCTTCCCGACGGCGGAAGACAACCCCTACGCCAATATCGTGACGAACTGGGCCAACTCCCGGTACATCATGACCCAGCTCCGGCCTGCCGGCCAGGAGTAGGATCCGCCGGCGCCCGGCCCCGTGCCGGGCGCCGCACTCTCCCCGCGACCTGAGGACCAATCGGGCCGATGAAGAGCTATCTCACATTTGTGTTCAAACGCTTCCTGCAACTTGCGGCGGTGATTTTCGCCGGCACATCGCTGGCGTTCGTTATTGCCAAACTCAGCCCGGTCAGCCCTGTCGAGACGATCGTCAGCAGGGTGATGAACCAGGCCAGCATGAGTCCCACCGCCGTGGAGTCGCTGCGCCAGACCTACACCGAACTGTTCGGTCTCAACGTGCCGTTGCACGAGCAATACGTTAACTTCTGGGCACGGCTGTTCACCGGCGATTTCGGTCCCTCGCTCATCGCCTATCCCACACCCGCGATCGACCTGATCATGCGGGCCCTGCCGTGGACCATCGGCCTGTTGTCGGTCTCGATCGTCCTGACGTGGATCATCGGCAACCTGCTGGGCGGGCTCGCCGGGTACTACCAGAACTCGCGCATTCTCAAGGGCGTGGGTATCGTTGCCATCGGCATTCAGCCGATCCCGTACTACATCGTGGCGTTCCTGATGGTGATCATCTTCGGCTACCTCTGGCCGGTGCTGCCGATCAGTGGCGGCTTCTCGATGAATGTCAGGCCCGATTTCACGCCGCAATTCGTTCTCTCGGTGCTTCACCACGCCATCCTGCCTTCCATGTCCCTGGTGCTGGTAGGGATGGGAACCTGGTTCTTCGGCATGCGGGCACTCGTTTCCAACATCGTGACCGAGGATTATGTGACCTATGCAGAACTCGCCGGCGTCAAGCAAAAGCGGATCGTTTCCTGGTACGTGATGCGCAACGCCATCGTGCCGCAGCTCACAGCGCTCGCCATGGCGCTGGGGCAGATTTTCTCGGGCACGATCATCACGGAGCAGGTGTTTGCCTATCCGGGTCTGGGGACGTTGCTGATCAGGGCGGTGAATGGCGGCGACACCACCCTGGTGCTGGCGGTCTCGTGCATATCCGTCATCGCGGTGGGGACCGCCATCTTCATCATCGACCTCATTCACCCGTTCCTCGATCCGCGCGTGAAGGTGGGCTGAGCCGATGTTTTCCGTTCTCAAGGACCTTATCCGCTACAATATCGAGTTCACGACCGGGGTCATCCTGGTCGGGAGCATCACGATATTCGCTCTTCTCAGCTTCGTCTCACCGTATCCGGCAGAGTCGATCTACCTGGTGTTTCCGGATCAGCCGCCGAGCCCGGAGTTTCTTTTCGGAACCAATTCGCGCGGCCAGGACATGTTCTGGAACCTGACGTTCGCGTTCCGCAATACGCTGACGTTCGGCCTGATGGTCGCCGTGCTGAGCCGGATCATCTCGATCACGGTGGGACTGACGGCCGGCTACATGGGTGGCTGGGTCGACCGGGGGCTGATGTTCGTGAACGACATCTTCGTGGCAATTCCGATCTTTCCGATCCTGATCCTGTTCTATTTCGTCTTCCGGGGCGACCTGAATACCTATACGCTGGCCCTTGTCATGGCGTGCCTTGGCTGGCCGTTCGACGCTCGGCTGATCAGGTCGGTGGCGATCGGCCTCAGGCATCGCGAGTTCACCCGGCAGGCGGTGTTCGCCGGCATGTCGCCTCAACGCATCATGTTCCAGGAGCACCTGCCGTTCGTCATGCCGATCGTCTTCTCGACGGCCATGGCCAACATGATCTGGTCGATCGGCTTCGAGGTGACGCTGGGCGTTCTGGGATTCACCAATATCAACGTTCCCACCATCGGCACGACGCTCTACTGGGCGAACAACCACTCGGCCATGGTGGTGGGGACATGGTGGTGGATCATCATCCCGGTGGTGCTGATCGTGATGACGTTCCTGGGGCTGTTCCTGCTGGCCGTGTCCATGAACGAGTATATCGACCCGCGGAGCCGCCTGCGGCGGATGGGAGCGTGACGTGAGCAATATTCTCGATGTCAAAGGCCTGAAGGCCTACTACCAGATGGAATACTACGGCGTCTCGCGCGAGGTGCGGGCCGTCGACGACATCACCATGAGCGTCAAGCGCAACGAGATCTACGGTATTGCCGGGGAGAGCTCGAGCGGCAAGACGTCGTTCATCAAGGTGCTGGCGGCGGCGATCCGCCCGCCGCTGCGCATTGTCGACGGGTCGGTCGAGTACGATTTCGATGGGCGGCTCATCCGCCCGCACGAGATGACTGAAGCAGAGCTCAGGGACATCCGCTGGAAGCACCTGAGCTACATCATGCAGGGCTCGATGAGCGTTCTGAACCCGGTGCGCAGGATCCGCGAGAGCTTCAGGGATTTCGCCCAGCGCCCGCTCGGGCTCACGGGCAAGGAGTTCTGGAGCCGGATCGAGGAGCACCTGGAGCACCTCAAGCTGTCGCCGAAGGTGCTGAACGCCTATCCGCACGAGCTTTCGGGCGGGATGCGCCAGCGCGTGACCATCGGGCTGGCGACGGTGTGCCGGCCGGAGTTCATCATCGCGGACGAGCCGACGACGGCGCTCGACGTGGTCGTGCAAAAGGACGTGCTGGCGCTGCTGCGCAGGGTGCAGCAGGAAATCAAGTCCTCGGTGGTTTTCGTCACCCATGACATGTCGGTGCATGCCAACATGACGGACCGGGTGGGGATCATCTATGCGGGACGCCTGGTGGAGGAGGGGCCGACCAAGGAACTGTTCCAGCGGCCCAAGCACCCCTATACGGCGCATCTCGTGGGCAGCCTGCCGCGCATCGGGGACAAGCAGCAGCGCCAGGCGCTCGAGGGCAAACCGCCCAACCTCGCCGATCCGCCCTCGGGGTGCCGGTTCCATCCGCGCTGTCCGCTGGCGACGGAGAGGTGCAGCCGGGAGAACCCGGAGCTGACGGCCATTGGAACGGACCATCGCGTGGCGTGTTTCCACTCCGACAAGGTCAAGCCGCTCATCACTGTCGGGCACGAACGCAGCGAGGTGACAGCATGACGCCGCTTCTGGAAGTCGACCGCGTCAGCAAGCATTTCGGCATGGGCGGTGTTCTCGGCCGTTCGCACCTGACCGCGGTCAATGACGTCTCGTTCACGCTCGAACGCGACAAGCCGGAGATATTCACGGTCGTGGGGGAGTCCGGCTCCGGCAAGACGACGCTGGCGCGCATGATCCTCACGCTGGAGGATCCCAGCGAGGGTGAAATCCGCTTTTGCGGCGACAAGGTCGATCCACACGCCTCGCGCGCGAAACGGCTCGACTTCATGCACCATGTCCAGCCGGTGTTCCAGAACCCGTTCGAGGCGTTCAATCCCCTCAAGGAGGTGGAGCTTTATCTCGCCTCCACGGCGCGGCGGTTCCTCAAGCTGACCGGGCAGGCGGACCAGGCCGCGGCCATGGACGAGGCGCTGCAGAAGGTCGGGCTGAGCTATCAGGAGATCAAGGGACGGTTCGCCCACGAACTGTCGGGCGGTCAGTTGCAGCGCGTTTCCATTGCGCGGGCCCTGATCTGCAATCCGTCCCTGTTGATCGCGGACGAGCCCGTCTCGATGGTCGATGCGTCGCTGCGCATGTCGATCGTGAACCTCCTGCGCTCGTTGCGCGACGATTTCGGGGTGAGCGTGATCTACATAACCCACGACCTTGCGACGGCGTATTACATCTCCGACCGCATCACCATCATGCAGAAGGGTGATGTGGTGGAAATGGGACCGGCGCAGGTGGTGCTCGACAATCCCGAGCATCCGTATTCGCGGCTGCTCAAGTCCTCGGTTCTCAATATCGACGACGCGGGGGAAGGGAACCTCTCGACTGACGGCGAACTCCTGGACAAGAGCCGTGCGCTGCAGGAGGAGACCCGGTCGCATCTCGAGGATCGCTCCGACGGGCGCATGGTGCGCGTCTATCCGTAGGGTCCGGACCCCAGGGCTACTCGCGGATCAGGCGCTTGCGCAGTTCCAGCGGGGTGACGCCATAGGCCTTGCGGAAGTGGGCGTAAAACTGGCTCAGCGAGTTGAAGCCCGACTGGAAGGCCACGTTGGCGATGGAGAGGTTGCTCTCGAACAGTAGCGCCCGGGCGTGCACGAGCCGCATGCGCACGACGAACTTGCGGATGGGGACGCGCATGACCGAGGTGAACAGGTTGAGCGCGTAGTTTGGGTGGAGCCCGGCGACGCGCGCCACGTCCTCGACCGTGAGCGGTTCCGAGAGGTTCTCCAGGATATAGCGCACCATCGCCACGACGTAGCGCACGGGCGAGGCCTGGCGCGGAGTTGCGTTGGTGGGCTCGATCCAGGCGGGCATGAGCTCTTCCCAGCCCGTGAGCACCGAGCGGCGCAGCATGGCGCCGATCTCGACCTTGAGGATATCCTGACGCTCCGGATCGCCGCTCCTGTAGTCGCCGTACCAGCGCCGGAGCGTGGTGGCGTTCACGTTGTCCGTATCCAGGCAGATGACGCCGCCGCCCATCATGGTTTCGTGCAGCGTCTCGACGTGGGGCATGTGCAGGAAGGAATCGAGCGGCAGGTAGATGTTGCACTGGCGGGCGTCGTCGCGGGGGCCTCTCTCGACGGCAATCGTCTGGTGCGGAATGCCTGCCCAGAAAAGGGTGATGCGGCCGGGCGGCACGGCGACCTGGCGGCCGTCGAAGTCGTAGGCCATGCTTCCGGCGCTCAGCCAGTTCATCTCGATGTGGCCGTGGGTGTGCGCCGCCGGCATGACCACGGGATCGAACCAGCGCATGCCGAAGCGGCCGAAGGCCTGCGAGCGGGCGTAGAACTGCCGGTCGGGGCGGCCGATGGGCTTGGAGACCGTGAGTTTCTCGGTCTTTCTGGCCGGCGCCACGGTCGTGTTCATGAATTTACCGGTCTCCTTAGTTTTCCGGAATAACTGATTAGCAAATCGGATTGCCGCATGAAAAGCCATAATATTACGATTTGATGGCATGGACGTTATCGCCGGACCGCGAAGGCCCGGCTGACGGTGGTTACGCCGGTCCGTATCAATGGGAGGAAACATGCAAAGAAATCTATTTGCCCTTGGCGGGGCAGGGTTGCTGGTCAGCGTGTCGATGGTCGCCGCGCAAGCCCAGACTGAGGTGGAGCCACAGCTCCCGCCCGAACCGCCGACATTCGAGGCCCAGCAGGAGCCGAACTTTGTCGGTATCAGCGACATCATGGAGTTCGGCTCTCTCGATTCCTACAGCGAGCCGAGCTGGGTGACCGAGCAGTTCGTCGAAGCCGGCGATCTGCCGCCCGTGGAGGAGCGGCTGCCCGAGGAGCCGATGATCTACAAGGCCTCGAATATGCCCGAGGGCATCGGCACCTATGGCGGCGTGCTGCGCCACGTTATCGGCGGCCGTCCGGAGGGGTGGAACTATATCGGCGGCCAGTCCCAGGGCTGGGGCGGTATCGATATCGGCATGTACGAGTGCCTCACCCGTACCGGGCCGCTGTTCATGGTCCGCGCCGAGGAACTCGCGCCCATGCCCAATCTCGCCAAGAGCTGGGAATGGTCCGAGGACGGGCACGAGCTGACCATGCACCTGATCGAGGGGGCCAAGTGGTCCGACGGCGATCCCTTCGATTCCGAAGACATCATGTTCTACTGGGAAGACAATGTGCTCGACCCGAACGTGTCGCCTCTCAACGGCGCGACCCAGCAGAGCTTCGGCGAGGGGACCACTCTCGAGGCGGTCGACGAATACACGATCAAGTGGACGTTCGAGGAGCCGTTCTCGAGCCAGTATCTCTATCAGATGGCCTACGGCACGTTCTGCCCCGGGCCGAGCCACCTCCTCAAGCCCGAGCATCCCGAGTACTCGGACAATACCTACGAGGAATACAAGAACGCCTTCCCGCCCGACTACATGAACTTCCCCGTGATGGGCGCATGGGTGCCGGTCGAGTACCGCTCGGACGATATCATCGTGCTCAGGCGGAACCCCTATTACTGGAAGGTCGATTCCGAGGGTAACCAGCTTCCCTATCTGGACGAGCTCTACTATCGCCTGTCCACCTGGGCCGACCGCGACGTTCAGGCGGTGGCCGGGTCCGGCGACTTCTCCAATCTCGAGCAGCCGGAGAGCTACGTCGAGGCGCTCGAGCGCGCAGCCGACGACGACGCGCCGGCGCGCCTGCAGTTCGGTCCGCGCACCATCGCCTATGCCCTGCAGATGAACATGTCGGGCAATGGATGGGGCGATCCGGATGCACGTGAGCAGGCGGTCCGCGAGCTCAACCGCGATCTCGACTTCCGCAAGGCGATCACCATGACGATCGACCGGCAGCGTCTCGGCAACTCGCTGGTGCGCGGTCCGTTCACGGCGATCTATCCGGGCGGCCTGTATCCGGGCACCACCTATTACGATCGCGAATCCACGGCCTACTATCCGAATAACCTGGAAGCGGCCAATGCGATCCTGGACGAACTGGGTCTGGAGGACACCGACGGCAACGGGATCCGCAACTTCCCCGAAGGCACCGCCGGCGGGCAGGATCTCGAGATCGTGGTGCAGGGCAACACCGACTACAACACGGACCGCAACCTGACCGAGGGCATCATCGCCATGCTCGGCGAGGTGGGCATCCGCGGCGTGGCCAATCTGCAGCAGGGTACGGCCTTCGACGACCTAGCCGAATCCGGGCAGTTCGACTGGCTGGTCCGCCGGCAGACCTCGGAGATGGTCACCGTGGTGCAGAACACCCAGATGCTCGCGCCCACCGGCCCGCGTATCCATCAGTTCCACCGCGCCAACAGCGAGGGCGAACTCGACCTGCTGCCCTTCGAGCAGGAGCTGGTCGACATCATCGGCGACTTCGTGTCCACGAACGACCTCGACGAGCGGGCCGAGCTGATGAAGCAGTATCAGCAGGTGTTCACCCAGAACGTGTACTCGGTCGGTCTCACCCAGTATCCGGGGGCGCTGATCATCAACAAGCGCTTCGACAACATCCCGCAGGGTGCGCCGATCTTCATGTACAACTGGGCCGAGGACAACATCATCCGCGAGCGGGTGTTCGTTCCCGAGGCGGAGCAGCTCGAGGATCAGGAGCTGTTCCCGAACACTCTGCCGGGCGAACCCGGCGGTGATGGCCCGGTCTCGTAAGGACCGCACATGAACCGGCGACCGGGGGCCTGTGCGTCCCCGGTCAGCCCCACCCGACACCGAAGGGTCGTCTAGATGCTGCGATTTCTTGTCATTCGAATCCTGGGCGCGATTCCGCTACTGTTCCTGCTCAGCGTGGTCACGTTCGCCATCATCGAGGCCAAACCCGGCGACTATGGCGACTACATCCAGTCCATGCTGATGAACCAGGGCGGTGCCGACGCCGATCAGGCGCGGCAGCAGGCCGAAGCCTATCGGGAGGCCTACGGGCTCAACGATCCGCTGCCGGTGCGCTATTTCAACTGGATTTCGGGCATCGTGACCCGGTTCGATTTCGGGCACAGTCTCTACTACAACAAGCCGGTCGGGGAGGTTGTCGCAGAACGTCTGCCTGCCACGATCATACTGGCGCTGACATGCCACTTCCTGGCGTCGCTGCTCGGCATATCGCTGGGCATCATGGCAGCCACGCGACAGTACAGCATCGCCGACACGTTGATGGGAATGCTCTCGTTTCTGGGCATGACGATACCGCGCTTCCTCATGGCCATCGTCATTCTCTACGTCCTGGTGTTCCAGCTCGAGGTGAGCGAGGTGGGGATGTTCTTCTCAGCGCAATACGGCGGCGCGCCGTGGAGTTGGGGCAAGTTCGTCAACCTGTTGCAACACGTATGGCCCGTCATCTTCATCGCCACGTTCGGCGGGCTCGCCTACAACATGCGCGTGATGCGCGGGAATCTCCTGGACGTGCTGAACGCGCAGTACGTCGAGACAGCCCGGGCCAAGGGCCTGCCGGAAGGCGCGGTCATCATGAAGCATGCGGTGCCCAACGCCCTGCATCCGCTGGTTGCCTATCAGGGTGTCGTGCTGCCCTACATGCTCACCGGCGAGATCGAGGTCGCCATCGTGTTCGGCCTGGCCACGGTGGGGCCGGCCATCGTGGGATCGATGGCCATCGGCGACGTCTGGGTGACGGCAACCTTCATGCTGGTGCTCGCCACCACGCTGATCATCGGCAACATCATCGCGGACCTGCTTCTTGCAGCGCTCGATCCGCGTGTGCGCCTGGGCGGGGAGAAGACGGAATGAACCAGCCGCGCAACACATCCTCCATCCCGCTGCCGCCCGATGCGTCGGGCGCGGTGGAAGTCACCCCGGCCGCAGATACGCCGGAGAGCACCAACGCGACCAATGCGCGGTTCATGGACAGCGGGGAAGGCTACTACACGCTGGTGTGGCGGCGGTTCCGCCGCTCGACGATGGGCATGATCGGGCTGGTGCTGGTCGTCCTGCTGGTCGTCATGACGATCTTCGCGGACTTCTTCGCGCCGATGGATCCGCACCGGGCGGATACGCCGTTCGCGGCGCCCGACCAGATCCGGTTCGAAGACCCGAACGGCAATTTCAGCCTGATCCCGCATGTCTACCCCATCGGGGAGACGGGCGAGCTGGATCCGGTAACCTTCCAGCCGAAGATGGGGCCCGAGCTCGACAATCCCACGCCGATGGGGATGTTCGTGTCGGGCCATTCCTACAAGATTTTCTGGGTGATCCCGGCGAACATCCATCTGTTCGGCACGACCGACGGGCGGCCGGTGCATTTCCTGGGCACCGACAAGCTGGGACGTGACATCCTTTCACGCGGCATTATGGGCTCGCGCATCTCGATCATGATCGCCACGGCGGTGGTGACGCTGACCACGATCGTGGGGACGCTCGTGGGCATCACGTCGGGGTATCTCGGGGGCGTGATAGACGGGTGGATACAGAAGTTCGTGGAGTTCGTTCTCGCCTTTCCGCAATTGCCGCTCTACCTGGCTTTGACTTCGCTGATCCCGGTGACCGCCCCCTCGAACCTGTTCATAGCCTTCGTCATCGGCGTGATAGCGGCCATCGGCTGGGCCCAGCTCAGCCGCGAGGTGCGCTCGAAGACGCTGGCGCTTGCGCGGATCGACTATGTGCGGGCGGCGGTGGCTGTCGGCTCGTCGGACTTCCGCATCATCACGCGGCACATCCTGCCTAACGTGACCAGCCATATCATCGTGGCGGTGACGCTGGCCGTGCCCACAGTGGTGCTGCTGGAAAGCTTCCTGGGGTTCCTCGGCTTCGCGGTGAAACCGCCGATGATCTCCTGGGGCCTGATGCTGCAGGACACCAGCACCTTCTCGGTGATCGGGTCGTATCCCTGGATCCTGTCGCCGGTGGTTTTCGTTCTGATCACGGTGTTCGCGTTCAACGCCCTTGGCGATGGCCTGCGCGACGCGGTCGATCCCTACTGATCGGGTGGAGTGAGAGATGGCTGAGACAAACGAAAATCTCGCACCGTCCGAACGGCTCGACCTTGGCGAGCACGGGCGCGAGTTGATCCTCGATGCGCGCAACGTCGCGGTCGACTTCAAGGTCGAGGGCGGCACGGTGCATGCCGTGCAGGACGTGTCCTTCCAGCTGCACAAGGGCGAGACCATCGCGCTTGTCGGCGAGAGCGGCTCGGGCAAGTCGGTGACCGCGCGCACGGTGATGAAACTGCTGACCAAGCGCGCCACCATAGGCAAGAAGACCAGCATCATGCTGTCGGGCCAGGACGTGATAACGCTCGACGACAAGAAGATGCGCAAGATGCGCGGCAACGACGTGGCGATGATCTTCCAGGAGCCGATGTCGTCGCTCAATCCGGTGTACACGGTCGGCTCGCAGATCTGCGAAATCCTGCATCTGCACAACAAGATGACCTCGAAGGAGGCGTGGGACCGGGCGCGGCAGCTTCTCGAAGAGGTCCAGATTCCCGAGCCCGCAGCGCGCCTCAAGCAGTATCCGCACCAGCTTTCGGGCGGTCAGCGCCAGCGCGTGATGATCGCCATGGCGCTTGCGAACCGGCCGGACGTGCTGATCGCGGACGAGCCGACGACGGCGCTCGACGTGACGGTGCAGGCGCAAATCCTGCACCTGATCAAGGACCTCAAGGACAAGTACGGCATGGCGGTGATCCTGATCACCCATGACCTCACCATCGTTCGCGAGTTCTCCGAGTACGTCTACGTGATGCAGAACGGGCACGTGCAGGAGCACAACAAGACGGAGACGATCTTCGAGAATCCCCGGCACGCCTATACCAGACACCTGCTGGCGTCCGAGCCGAAGGGGCAGGCCAACCCCATCAAGGGGAACGAGCCGACGGTGCTCGAGGGTGCGGGTGTGAAGGTGTCGTTTACGCTCAAGCGCGGCGGCATGTTCCGGCCGGACTATTTCGATCTCGTGGCCGTGGACAATCTCGATATCCACCTTCAGCGTCACGAGACGCTGGGGCTGGTGGGCGAGAGCGGTTCGGGCAAGACGACGTTCGGGCAGGCTCTTATCAGGCTGATCGGCAACCAGGGCGGCGATATCAAGTTCGATGGCCAGCCGATCCACACCATGGACCGAAAGGCCATGCGGCCGCTGCGTTCGCGCATGCAGGTCGTGTTCCAGGACCCGTTCGCGAGCCTTAATCCGCGCATGTCGATCAGGCAGATCATCGAGGAGGGGCTGGTCGTCAACAACATGGGCAACAGCACGCGCGAGCGCGTCGAGATGGTGCGCCAGGCGCTGCGCGATTCCGGCATGCCCGACAACATTCTCAACCGGTTCCCGCACGAGTTCTCGGGCGGTCAGCGCCAGCGCATCGCGATTGCGCGGGCCATCGCGCTCGATCCCGAATTCATTCTGCTGGACGAGCCGACGTCGGCGCTCGACCTGTCGGTTCAGGCCCAGATCATCGACCTGTTGCGCAAGCTGCAGGACGAGAAGGGGCTGAGCTATCTCTTCATCTCGCACGACCTCAAGGTCGTGAAGGCGCTGTGCCACCGGGTGATGGTCATGCAGTACGGCAAGATCGTCGAACAGGGGCCGGTGAGCGAAGTGCTGGAGAACCCCCAAACGGATTACACCAAACGCCTGGTTCGCGCCGCGTTTGAAATCGCCGCCTGACACGGGTGCATGAGGGCACCGGAGGCCGGTTCGCCCGTCGTACACCCGTGGCCGCAAGATATCTGGAGAATTCGAAATGGCCGCAAATCCAAAAATCACGTTCATCGGCGCCGGATCGACGGTGTTCATGAAAAACATCGTGGGCGACGTGCTGCAGCGTCCCGCGCTCGCCGGCGCCACTGTGGCGCTGATGGACATCAACGAGACGCGTCTCGAGGAGTCCGCGATCGTCGCCAACAAGCTGATCTCGACGCTGGGCGTGCCGGCGAAAGTCGAGACACATACCGATCAGCGTACCGCGCTGGACGGCGCCGACTTCGTCGTCGTCGCCTTCCAGATCGGGGGGTACGAGCCCTCGACGGTGATCGATTTCGACGTGCCCAAGGCGTACAATCTGCGTCAGACAATTGCCGACACGCTCGGCGTGGGCGGCATCATGCGCGGTGTGCGCACCGTGCCGCACCTCTGGGCCATCTGCGAGGATATGCTCCAGGTCTGCCCCGAGGCCGTGATGCTGCAATACGTCAACCCGATGGCCATCAACACCTGGGCGATTGCGGAGAAATATCCGCAGATCAAGCAGGTGGGGCTGTGCCACTCGGTTCAGGGCACGGCGGAAGAACTGGCGCGCGATCTCGAGATCCCGTACGAGTCGCTGCGCTACCGGGCGGCGGGCATCAACCACATGGCCTTCTATCTCAACTTCGAGCACAAGCAGCCCGACGGTACCTACAGGAACCTTTATCCGGACCTTCTCGAAGGCTACAGGGCCGGGCGCATCCCCAAGCGCAGCAAGTGGAACCCGCGCTGCCCCAACAAGGTGCGCTACGAGATGCTGACGCGCCTCGGTTACTTCGTCACGGAAAGCTCGGAGCATTTCGCCGAGTACACGCCCTACTTCATCAAGGAGGGCCGCGAGGACCTGATCGAGAAGTTCGGTGTTCCGCTCGACGAGTACCCCAAGCGCTGCGTGGAGCAGGTCGAGCGCTGGAAGAGCCAGGCGGAGGAATACAAGAAGGCAGACACCATCGAGGTGGAGCAGAGCCACGAGTATGCCTCGGAGATCATGAACTCGGTCTGGACCGGGCAACCCTCCGTCATCTACGGCAATGTGCGCAACAACGGGTGCATTACCTCGCTGCCGGATGCGTGCGCCGCCGAGGTGCCGTGTCTTGTCGATGACAACGGCATCCAGCCCAGCTATATCGGGGAGTTGCCCAAGCAGCTCACCGCGCTGATCCGCACGAACGTGAACGTGCAGGAGCTCACCGTCGAGGCGTTGATCAGAGAAGATAGGGAGCACATCTATCACGCCGCGATGGTGGATCCGCACACCGCGGCCGAGCTGGACCTGGAGCAGATATGGAACCTGGTGGACGACCTTCTCGCGGCCCATGGCGACATGCTGCCCGAGTGGGCGCGCATCCCCCCGCGGCAGTCGGCGGCGTGAGCTGGTCGCTGGCGGACGTCCAACCGAATGCGCCCGCCAGCCCGCCAAGCTAAGGTGGCCTAGTATCGTGATTGCTGAATGAAGGCGGAGATGAAAACCTGGATCGCAGTGGATGGCAGTCTGTCCGACATTGACTATCCGGGAGACAGCAGTTTCCGCTCTCCCGAGCAGTTGGCACAATTCGTTTTCGAGAATATTTCGAAACCCGGCGATTGGATATTCGATCCATTTGCTGGGTTCGGAACCGCCCAGAAGGTCGCGCAGCGCATGGATCGCCACGCCATCGGCGTGGAAATCGATCCATCCCGTGCGGCGTTCGCCAACAAGGGATTGCGCCAGCCCAATCAAGTGATGTGCGCTTCGGCTTCAGAAATACCGGAACTTGGGTTGCCCCGTTTTGACCTCGTGTACACGAGCCCACCCTATATAACAGTGCAACTGTCGGACGATCCCTGGGGCGAAACCTATTTTGAAGACATGCACCTGATCTTTTCCGGTATTCAGACCGTGCTGAAGCCGGACGCCGCAATCGTTGTCGAGGTATCAAATATCAGCACCGAAGACGGCTTCCGCCCGCTGACATGGCAATTCGGTGAGCTTCTTTCTTCCATATTCACACTCAAGGGCGAAATGGTGCGCTGCAATACCGGCGACTCGCAAGCCGGGCCGGGTGTCGATCACAGTTCCCTGCTGATATTGAAGAATAGTATAATAGCCGCGGGTGCTATCGGATGACTCAACTCGCCCAGAACATCGCTATCGTCGGCGGCGGGACCGCCGGATGGTTGGCGACGTTGATGATGCAGGATGTCGCGCGCCGCTCGGGCCTCGATATTCGGCTCACGATGATCGAGTCCTCGAAGATCCCCACCGTCGGGGTGGGCGAGGGTTCGACCGCCGTGTTCCGGCAGATGCTGCAGCATTTCGGGTTCGACGAGCTCGAAT
>CAZNHG010000026.1:0-4437 GCA_964572555.1 uncultured Devosiaceae bacterium
CGGTCCCTGCCTGTCTTGGCAAGATCACGAGATGTCTGGCATATGCGATGCGAACGAGCAATCACAGAGGATGTCACGCAGCATCCCGCTCCCATGCGTCGCGCAGGAGCAGTCCGATGATGTCCGAGCGCGTCAGGACGCCGGAGAGGATGCCGTGGCGAGTGACCGGCACGACCTCGCTCCCCTGCACTGCCAAGCGATTGAGCAGCACCCCGACGGGTAGGTCATGGGCCACTGTTCTGTCCGCAGGACGCATGACGTCGGCAGCGCGGCGCTGAGCCGCCGACCGCCCTCCAGGCGTGGGAACCGCGTTGCGGGCAATGGGCGCAAGAAGGTCGGCCTGCAGGACAATTCCTTTGAGCTGCATTTCCTCGTCTACGACCGGCAGGCTCTTGATGGCGTGCTTTTGAAACAATCGGGCGATTCTGGGAAGTGGCGTGTCGGGCCTGATAGTGATGAGGTCCTTTGTCATGACGTCTTCGCAGTGCGCGCCCTGGAAGCGGTGTTGCGCCGCCTCCGATTCAGCCGCAGCGAGAAGCCGACCCAGATCCGCCACACCCAGGTTCGTCGCCTGATTGAAGCGCACGAGCAACTCGCCGAGCTGGGAGGTGGTCAGTCCGAGACGCACGGCCAGTTCGTTTTCGTCGTCTTCCCTAGCCTGACGAAAAGGATAAACGCGGCCGGTTAACCTGTTATAGACGACGGCGCTGGCCACGAGCGTTGTTGTCGTCACCCCAACCGGAACGAACGCGAATGCCGCACCGACGTCAACAACCGGTCCGGAATCGAGTGCGGCCAGAAGCGCGACGGCACCGCCCGGCGGATGCAGGGCGCGCACCATCATCATGGCGGTGATCGCCCCGCCGACCGCAACACCCACGGTCAAGGGTGAAGGCACATAAATAATGGCCAGATAGGCGACCAGGGCAGAGCTGACGTTCCCGATCACCGCAGACCAGGGTTGGGCCAGGGGACTATTGGGGACGCAGAACAACAGGACCGCCGTGGCGCCCAGCGGTGCCACGAGATAAAGCGGCAGGCCGAACAGCGGGTGGCCAACCCCGACCAGAGCTGCGCACAGGCTGATCCCGATCAATGCCCCCATGCCGGCACGTACCTGTTCACGCCTACTGAAGCCGGCCATGGCCGGTGAGAGGTGTCGGATCGTTCTCAGCAATGCGGGTCTCCACAGACGATAGCGATTGTCCCGCAGGATCGGGTCCGACGGAATAATAGAAAGATGATGATGGGGCTGTGCGCGAGCTTCGATGCTCGCTTTCCCGATCCCCCCGACCGCTGCGGGTCGGCCCAAAGGGTATGTTCAGATGAACGAGCCCTGCGCCCTTGTCAACGCCGACCCGGCACGGTCAAGCCAGCGCGTTGATTGCCCATATTCGAGAGGAACGTTCAGTGGCATGGCGACCATGGCAAGGTAGATAATGCCTAACACCTTCCAGCACAGGGCACGTACGACAGAGTCTCGCAGTTCCACGTTGCCACGAACGCAGGCCCCGCCACACTCGCGCGAATAACCTATCGCGCAAGAATAAGGATTATCGCGCAATTAATGTTGCGTGATAATTGATTCTTGCGCAAAAAGACCGATATAATTGCGCGATAGAATTGCGCAACAAAGGAGGGGTTTTGGCCCGCCACACCCCGGAACAAGAGATTCAGCAACTCCTCGATATCATCGCCAAGCACCCAGATGGAGTGTCAGCAGCGCAGATTGCCGAGGAACTTGAAAACCGCACCCCGCATCGGACTTTGCAGCACCGCCTAGGCCGCCTCGTGGATGCGGGGCGAATTGTGCAAGAAGGTGAAGCGCGCAGCACCCGATATCGCCCTGCAGAAACAGCGGGTGCTACCGCCGCAGAAGTCGACGCTGCACATGCCATCCCCTTGTCGCAAGCCGGCAAGGAAATACAGGCTTATCTTCGTCTCCCCTACACCCGGCGCGCGCCCGCCGGCTATGACCGCTCATTTCTGGACGGCTATCGTCCCAATGAGACTACTTATCTTTCGGAAGAAGACCGGGGCAAGTTGCACGAGCTCGGCAAGGCGCAGGAGGGCGTGCAGCCTGCGGGGACCCATGCGAAACAGATCCTTGATCGCCTGCTGATCGACCTCTCCTGGAATTCGAGCAGACTGGAGGGGAACACCTACTCCTTGCTCGACACAAGACGCCTGATCGAATTCGGTCAGGTCAGCGAAGGAAAGGACCAAGTCGACGCTCAAATGATCCTCAACCACAAGGACGCGATCGAGTTCCTGGTGTCTGAGGCAGACGAGATCGGATTTAACCGCTATACGCTCCTTAACCTACACGCCATGCTCGCCAACAATCTACTACCGGACCCAGTGGCGCCGGGCAGGCTGCGTAAGATTGCAGTCGGTGTCGAACAATCAGCATTTCACCCCCTGGAGGTGCCGCAACTGATCGAAGAGTGCTTCGATCAATTACTCGCGACAGTGGACGCGATCAAGGATCCGTTCGAGCAGGCTTTTTTCGTTATGGTGCAACTACCCTACCTGCAGCCCTTCGACGATGTGAATAAGCGTGTCTCGCGACTTGCCGCCAACATCCCGCTGGTCAAGGCCAATCTTGCGCCGCTGTCATTTGCCGATGTCTCGCAGGACATCTACACCCAAGCAGTGCTTGGCGTGTACGAGCGCCAGCGCATCGAACTGCTGCGCGACGTTTTCCGGTGGGCTTATGAGCGGTCGGCCGCCCGCTATTCCGCCGTCCGACAGTCCCTCGGTGAGCCCGATCCGTTCCGCGTGCGCTATCGCGACGAATTGCGCGAAGCGGTTGCCCATGTCGTTCTAAACGCCATGAACCGGCAGGATGCTGTGCGCTATCTTGAGGAGTGGACGGAACAGAATATCGAAAGTCACGATCGTTTCCGATTCAGGGAAACCGCCGAAGACGAACTGCTCAGCCTGCACGAAGGCAATTTCGCGCGTTACCGAATACGACCTTCTGCATTCCGCAAGTGGCAGGAGACCTGGAGGCGCTGAACGCTGATTGCCACCGCAAGTGAAGATGCGCAGCACGGTGGATAAAGCCGACGCAACGGGTCCGGCCGGCGAGGACCGGGTGCGCCCAGATGACCTTGCTGGACGATCTCTTCAGGCCAGTTCGGGCTCAAGTACCTCCAACCGCTCACCGCTCCCGGCATCAAACAGGTGCATGTGTGCGGTATCGAAGATCAGCTCCACTTGCTCGCCGGCGCGCGACACACGGCCCGGTGTGAGGCGGGCTGTCAGCTCGAGGCCGCCGAGGTCGCACAACGCCATCATGTCCGAACCCAGCGGCTCAAGAAGCTTGGTCGTTGCCGTAACCAAAGTCACCTCCCCGCCCCTGCGGTATTGCGATGACTCGAGGTGCTCGGGGCGTATGCCCAGCACCACGTCCGTGCCGCTGTGTGCGGCGTGACGGGGCAGCGGGATACGCAGGTCGTCGCCAAGTACGACGAACGTCGCGTCGCCCTCGGCCACGTAGCGACCATCGATCATGTTCATCGACGGCGACCCGATGAATTCGGCCACGAACAGGTTAACCGGGTTTTCGTAGAGCTCGAATGGTGTGCCTACCTGTTCGATGTAGCCGTCACGCAGCACGGTAATCCGGTCGGCCAGGGTCATCGCCTCCACCTGGTCGTGGGTGACGTAAATCGTTGTCGTGCTCAGAAGGCTGTGCAGCCGCTTGATCTGAGTGCGCATATCGACACGCAATTTGGCGTCGAGATTGGACAGGGGTTCGTCGAATAGGAACGCGGAGGGACGGCGCACGATGGCCCGGCCCATGGCGACGCGCTGGCGCTGGCCACCCGACAGTTGGCCGGGCTTGCGATCAAGCAGCGGGGTGATCTGCAGAATGTCCGCGGCCTCGGCCAGGCGCTCCTCGACATCGGCCTGGGTTTGTTTGCGCATCTTCAGGCCAAAGCCGATGTTCTCGCGCACGGTCATGTGCGGGTAGAGGGCATAGTCCTGGAACACCATGGCGATGTCGCGGTAGCGCGGCTCGATCTGGTTGACGCGCCTATCCCCGATCAAGATTTCGCCGTCGCTGACGGTCTCCAGCCCGGCGACCATGCGCAACAGGGTGGACTTGCCGCAACCCGAGGGGCCGACAAACACCATGAACTCGTGATCGGCGATGTCGAGGGATACACCATGAACGACCTCCACATTGCCAAAGCTCTTAACCAGATCCTTCAACTCGATTGTCGCCATCGGCGCGCGTCTCCCCTCGTAACCTTGGCCCTTGCCTTTTGATTATCATTATTGATATTGATACATAACGTCACGATACGCGACAAGGGGCGAGCACATGGCATTTGCCGTGGTCGGAAAGAGGAGGCGCGAAGGTTCGGTGAGGACCTCGAAGAGCACTGAGGTATTCGAGGGCATCAAGCGGGCCATCATGCTGGG
>CAZNHG010000026.1:4537-20030 GCA_964572555.1 uncultured Devosiaceae bacterium
GCCGGACAGGAGGACGAATTCACCCTCGCCACCTATGACCGCAGCTTTCACATGCTGTTGTTCCGGATCGCCGAACTGCCCGCTGTCGAGCCCCTGCTCTCGCGCTGTATTTTGCACAACCAGCGCTTCAAGATCCTGCATAGCAGCGAGCAGCGCGATCTCGATGTCACGGCGCGCCGCCACGACACCATCATCGACGCGCTCGACGCGCGCGACGAGGCCGCCGCGGTCAAGGCTATCGGGCATCACGTCGCGACCATCGTCGATTTCGGCCCGGCCCTGTTCGAGCAGCCTGCGCGTGAGGCCGAGCAATGACGCGCATGTCGGAGAGCGACCCGGTGGTGCCGAGCGCGGACATGCAGGCGCTAATCGACCGCCTGATCGTCGAGGACCGCGGCCTTCCCGATCCCTTCGAGCTGCCGCTCAATGAGGCACGTGCGCAGTTCGATCGCGGTGCGGCGCGCTGGAACGTGGAGCTTCCAGA
Source organism: uncultured Devosiaceae bacterium (assembly GCA_964572555.1). Classification (GTDB taxonomy): domain Bacteria; phylum Pseudomonadota; class Alphaproteobacteria; order Rhizobiales; family Devosiaceae; genus CAZNHG01. Next base: position 5,022 of record CAZNHG010000026.1, read on the forward strand.
AGTGGCGGTCTCGCGCGACATCGCCCTGTCCACGCAGCAAGCGGCGGTTGGCAGTGCAAGCTTGCGCATTCCCCCCGATGCGCGCCCTGGCGTCATCCTTTATCTTCATGGTGGCGGCTGGATGTTCGGCTCGCCTCGCACGCACGAGCGGGCCATCAGATGTTTGGCGCGTGCGACCGGGATGGCGGTGATCGCCCCACCCTACCGGCTCGCCCCCGAAAACCCGTTCCCGGCGGGGCTCGACGATTGCTGGGACGTGTGGTGCGTCCTCGAGGAAATCTGCGCCCAACAGGGCGTCGTGGCCGGCCCTTGTGGAATTTCGGGAGACTCGGCAGGTGCAAACCTGGCGCTTGCCACGATGTTGAGGGCACAGAGCACCGACATACCTCCGCCTGATTTCGCCATGTTGTTCTATGGCGCATTCGGCACCGATTTCGCCACGCCGTCCTATGCCATGCCCGATCCGCCCTACGGGCTCGTTGCTGCTGGCATGAGGGCTTACTGGGACCGCTATGTGCCCGAACCCGATGCGCGGGCCAACCCGCTGGTGGCGCCGCTCAATGCGCCCGACGCGGCGCTCGCAGCATTGCCCCCGCTCTATCTCAATGCGGCCGAACTCGATCCGCTCAGGGACGACACGCTTCGACTTCATGAACGCCTTGCGCGCCTGGGTCGGGACGATGCGTGCACCCTGCATCGCGGTGTCGTGCACGGCTTCATGCAGATGACCGTCGCGCTAGAGGAGGCGCGCACGGCATTCGATCTGGCCGGCGACTGGCTCGCAACGGCCGGAGTTTCACTCAACCAAGGGAGGAGCAAGTGAAAAACATCTTCAAGACACTGGCACTGGCAGCATCGATATCGGCGGTTGCGGGGTTCGCCCATGCGCAGTCGACGGTGAACTTCTGGTACCACTTCGACAATCCGGACAATCCGATGAACGATCTGATCTCCAAGTTCGAGGAGCAGAATCCGGATATCACCATCGAAGCCGAGAACGTTCCCTGGAACAGTTACTACGATAACCTCTACACCTCACTCGTCGGTGGCGGTGGGCCGGATGCGGCAATGGTCAAACTGTTCGCCCAACCGCGCCTTGTCGAGATGGGCGCCCTTGAGCCGATCGACGAGTGGCTCGCCGACTGGGAGGGCACGGACAACCTTCTCGATAACATGCTCGACATCAATGCGGGCATTGACGGCGAACAGTACTACCTGCCGGTGCAGTACGTGGTTCTCTACCTCTACTATCGTACCGACTGGTTCGAGGAGGCCGGGCTTGAACCACCCGAAACCTGCGCGGATTTCCTCGAAGCGGCCCAGACCCTGACCCGCGATACCGACGGTGACGGCAATACCGACACCTATGGCTTCGGCTTCCGCGGCGGTCCGGGCGGCCATGACCATTGGGCAAGCCTGGTGCTTTCGCACGAAGCCGCCACCCTCAATGAGGAGGGAGGCCTCACCAACGAGGAGGCCATCGCGGCCAACCAGTGGGCTATCGATCTGTTCCGTGAGCACGAGGTCTTTCCGCCCTCGGCGCCCAATGACGGGTTCCAGGAGATTATCTCGGGCTTCCAGCAGGGCCGCACCGCGATGACCATCCACCATATCGGTTCGTCCAACGCCATGGTTGAGGCACTGGGTGACAAGGTGTCGGCCGCGCCGGTGCCTGAATGCGGCGGTGGTCGCTGGACTGCGTTCGGTGATGAATCGCTGGCCGTATTCTCGGGTGCCGAGGACAAGGAAGCGGCCTGGAAGTGGATTTCCTTCCTCGCCTCGAACGGCAACAATGCCATGTTCAATGAGGCGACCGGCCAGCTGCCTGTAACGAAGTCGGATTCCGAGAACTGGACGAACCATGAAAAGCGCTTCGTGCAGGCAACGATGGATTCCCTGCCCTATGCCGAAACGCTTCCCGCGACCGGGGCAGCATCGGACTTCGTGAACACGGTCTGGCCGCGCGCAATGCAGCGGGCGCTTCTGGGTGAAATCAGCTCGGAAGAGATGATGACCGAGATCGAAGACCTCTTCGTCTCCGAGTAAAACCATCTGGCAGCCGGGCATGAGCCTGGCTGCCTGCTTGTCCAGACCGGTCCCGATCATGTCCTTTCCCGCTCTCAGATTGCCGCAGGCGAAGCGGAAATCCCGTGAAGGGTTTTCCATCTTCCCCTATGTCCTGCTGACGCCGCCCGTGCTCGTCACGCTGCTGATCGTGTTCCTGCCCATGGCAGAGGCGGTCTTTCTCAGCCTGCACGACTATGTGGTATGGAAGCCGGATGAGCGCAGTTTCATCTGGCTGGGCAACTTCATCGCGGCCTTTCAGGACGAAGTGTTCTGGATTTCGTTCTGGAACACGCTGTTATGGATCGGGATCACCATTCCCGCCCAGGCGCTTCTTGGTCTGATCACCGCGATCCTGCTCAACCGACAGTTCTTCTGGCGGCCCGTGGCGCGGGCGCTGATCATCATTCCCTGGGCACTGCCGAGTGTCGTCATCGCGCTGATGTGGCGCTGGATATACGATTCCAACTATGGCGTACTCAACGACATCCTGTTGCGACTCGACATTCTGGAGTCGTCGTTTCCCTGGCTCGCTGACCCGAACACTGCGCTTTATGCGATCATCCTGACGCTGACCTGGCAGGGCTTTCCTTTCTTTTCGGTGATGATCCTCGCCGGCCTGCAGTCGATCCCGCGCAGCTACTATGAAGCCGCCGCGATCGACGGGGCGAGTTCCTGGCAGCAGTTCAAGAACATCACCCTGCCCGGCATTGCTGGGGTCTTCGGCACTGCAATCCTGCTGCGCACGATCTGGGTGGCCAACTCCATCGACGTCATCTACGTGATGACCGGCGGGGGCCCCGGCTACGCCACGCATACCCTGCCGCTCTACGCCTTTGTCGAAGCCCGTTCGAACCTCAATTTCGGCTACGGGTCCGCTCTCGCGGTGATCTTCACGATCCTGTTGACGGGGCTGGTTCTGCTCTATCTTTCGCGCCTCTATAGGACCCTCGACTGATGATGGTACGCCACCAATCGCGCCTGCGCGCCCTGTTCGGCACACACATTCCCGTGCTGGCGATCGTCATGTTCGCCCTGGGACCCTATATCTGGATGGCGTTGACCTCGTTCACACCGGAAAATCACCTTCTGCAATCCGGTGTCGAATTCGACCCTCTCCAGTGGACGGCCGCGAACTACGAGCGCTTGGTCGGGCACACCTCATTTCCCATAAACATGGTCCACAGTTTCATCGTGGCGATCGGTACGGTCATTCTGGGGCTCAGCCTGAGCGTGACGGCCGCCTATTCGTTCTCGCGCTTTCGCTTTCCCGGCCGCAAGCTGTTGATGGTCAAATTCCTGGTCATCAACATGTTCCCGGTGGTTCTTCTCATCCTGCCGCTCTTCGTCATCATGCGAAGGCTGGGACTGATCGACACCCACATCGCGCTGATCATTGCCAATTCGACGGTGGCTATCCCCTTCTCGGTGTGGATGATGACCAGCTACATCAACGCCATCCCGAAGAGCCTCGATGAGGCGGCAATGATCGACGGGTGTTCGCGGCTGGGAGCGCTGAGGAAGGTCATCCTGCCGCTGATCCTGCCGGGAATCATTGCGACCGGCATCTACATCTTCATCACCTCATGGAACGAGTATCTCTATGCCCTGACGCTTGGGGGGCGGAACGTGCGCACAATCACCGTCGCCATCCAGACGCTGATCGGGGAGTACCAGATCGAATGGGGACTTCTAACCGCTGGTGGCGTGCTAGGCGCCATGCCGGCAACGCTGTTGTTCCTTCTCGTGCAGAAACGCCTCATCTCGGGCCTGACGCAGGGCGCGGTGAAAGGCTGACAAATCAAGTGGAGCGCGGAACCATGACCAATCCAGTCGGGCTGATCTCGATGCAGATCGCCCGCCCGTTCACCGAAGAGCATTTCGGCTGGCTGCCCCGGCTGAAGGAGTTGGGGTACGACTTTATCGAACTGCTGGTGCCCGAGCCTGGGGACGTGGAGCCGCAGGTCCTGCGCAGGGCACTCGATGAGGCAGGTCTCGAAGTCGTCCTGGCGGCCCGGGTCAATATGGAACGAAACCTCACCAGCAGCGAACCGGAACGACGGCAACAGGGGCGCGACTATCTCTCCTACGCCATCGAGTGTGCCGAGGCCCTGGGCGCGCGGATTCTGGGCGGACCACTCTATGGAAATCCCTTGGTATTCGCGGGGCGCGCGCCACAGCCGGTCGACGAGCCTTTGCGGGCCGCACGTCAGGAATGGTGTGTTGAGGGCCTCCGAGCGGTGGCGCCCGCTGCTGCGGATGCGGGCGTTACGCTCGCGGTCGAGCCGCTCAATCGGTTTGAGACCGATATCCTTTGCACGACGCAGCAGGGGATCGCGCTGATCGATGAAATCGGTGCCGCGAGTGTGGGGCTGATGCTCGACACCTTCCACATGCACATGGAGGATGCGAGCATTCCCGAGGCCATTTGTGCGGCGGGTCCGCGCATCGCGCATTTCCAGGCGAACGAAAACCATCGCGGCTTTATCGGCACGGGTTCGACCGACTGGGTTGCCGTGGCGCGCGCCCTGTATGAGGTCGCCTATCACGGTCCGATTTCGCTCGAGCCGTTCCGGCGCGACGATGACCGCATAGCGGTTCCTATTGCGCAGTGGCGGCCGCCGCATGAGGACGAGTCCGAGCGGCTCACCGAAAGCCTGAACCTCTTGAAATCCACCTTGGCAATGGGACGCTATCGTAGATGACGCTGAATATCGGCTGGATTGGGTGCGGGCGCCACGCCTCGCAGATGCTGCTACCTCAACTGATGCGCGAGGACGTCCGGCTTGCGGCCATCTGCGACGTCGACGCGACCCGGGTCCGCGATGTGGCGCGGCAATATGGTGTCTCGGATACCTATTCGGATGCAAAAGAGTTGATAGGCCATCCCGGGCTCGACGCCATCGGTCTGGCCGTCGGGCCCGAGGCACATCTCGAACTTGGTGTCGCCGCGCTTAAGCGGGGTTTGCCCGTTTTCATGGAAAAGCCGCCCGGTTCCTCTCAATCCGATGCGCTGCGTCTGCAGGAAGCATCGGACAAGGCCGGCAAGCCGCTTGTCCTGGGGTTCATGAAGCGCTTCTCGGTGGGCAACAAGATCGCCAAATCAGTGATCGAACGGGATTTCGGTACTCCGTTGGGGTTCTACGGCTCCTATATGACGGCCCCGAGCTATTTCGAAGGCAATGCCGACTATAACGGGTTCCTGCTGCACCATTGCGTGCACTACATGGATCTGCCCGCGCACCTCATGGGCCCGATTGCGCAGATGGAGCCACGCATTGTCGAGAAAGAACCCGGCAAGATCCTACTGCATGTTGGCATGGAGTTCGCCAATGGCGCGCTCGGGACGCTGGTCATGGGCACAATCCAGTCACGCGGCACGCCCATGGAGTTCGTCCAGGTGATGGGCGACCATTGCCGGGTGGAAGTCGATAATATCATCGACGTTGCATACTACCGCGATCCACCGTTCAAGGCCGACGACCAAGATGCCAGCCTTGCCGACGGCACCGATACGTTGAGTTGGCGCCCCAACTTCACCGCGGCTGCCAACGAGGATTTCAAGGGCTACCATGCCCTTCTTACGCAGGCTCTTGCCACCTTTCGGGGCGAACCCAGCAAGGCACCCCTGATCGGTGACGGCGTTACCGCCATGTACTGGCTTGAGAAAGTGCGTGGTCGCTTTCCGGAATGATGCTCACCGACCACAACAATGTAGCGCGACACTTCTCAGACTTTGTTGAATGCCTTGGTCACCTCGGTCCGGTAGGCATCCCTTCGGGCCCCTTTCGGTCAGCCCGCCCGAAAGGGTCTTTGAGGCCACGCTCTTGTGCATGGCTTCAACGGCGGTGATTTTCTCCTCCCTGCCTTTGCCGATCGGCTTGCCGGATCCCTTTCCGGTAGAGCACGCCACATCCAAAATGTGCGAGAAGATAGCAGGATGTCCGCGGCAGCCCTTGAGTAACCGGCAATATGCCGTATATTATCTGCTCAGGAGATGATGTCATGCCCAGATCTGCGAATGATACCGAGATGGCCCGGCTTGAGGCACGCGTCCCTGCTCATGTCTATGAAGATATGCAGCGGGCTGCCAGGCTACGTGGATTGACGCTTACGGCTTATCTGATCGCCACCGCAGGCGAAGATGCGCGCCGCACGGTGGAAGACGCCGATGTGATGCGTTTGGCCGCCGAGGACCAGGCGCGCTTCGCTGAGGCGCTAATTCATCCGCCTGCACCGAACGCCCGCCTGACCCGTGCTGCCAAACGCCATACTGAGTTGATAGCACCCCGGTGAATGCAAGGTTCGCAATTGAACCGCTTGGCAAAGCACATCGGCGCAAGGCATTCTCTTGCGGTAACAAGCGGATTGACAGCTATTTCCGCGAGACCGTCACACAAGACGTAAAACGACGCTATGCGACCTGCTTTGTTGCCCGCGATCTTAAGACGGACCAGATCGCGGGATTTTATACCCTGTCGTCGAGCAATGTCCCTCTCACGGCAGTCCCCGAACAGTTGGCGAAGCGTCTGCCGCGCTACCCCAGCGTGCCCGCGGTGTTGATCGGCTGGCTTGGGCGCGATCAGGCCTATGCAGGGATCGGACTTGGTGAGGCACTGCTTTTCGACGCGATTAGGACGATCGCAGAAGCGCCGCTTGGTGCTCATGCCGTATTCGCCGACGCTATCGACGAGAAGGCGGCGGTCTTTTACACCGCCTTTGGATTCACGCCGCTGAATGATCGGCCGCATACCCTCTACTTACCTGTTGCGACAGCACAGCGCCTCGTGTCGGCAGAAACCCCATAGCCCTTCAATCGTCGCATCGGCAATCGGCACAGTTTCCAGCGTTTTTCGAGGCCGACCCGCAAGTCCCAGTCGGGACCGTCCTCAGGCGCGATTACCCGCTCGCCCCGGTCAAGTGCCGTAATCTCTTCCATCTCGGTCGTGGACAGGGTAATCTGGGCCGCTTCGAAATTCGAGCGCATGCGATCAGCGTTGGAAGAAGCCGGCTTCACCGCAATGTCGCGATGCAGAAGCTAGGCGAGCGCAATCTGCGAGGCCGAAGCGCCGTGACGTTCGGCTATCCGACCCAGAACGGGATCATCAGCTACCCTCCCCTTGGCAAGCGGAACGTATGCCGTAGGCACGGTGCCGGCAGTCTGACAATAGTCGACCAACTTGCGGTTCTGTAGGAAGGGCTGGATTTCGACTTGGTTGGTCGCAATTTCTCCATCGCCGAGGATCTTCCGCGAACGCTCACGATGGGCGATGGTAAAATTCGAGGCCCCGATTTGTCTGGTCAGACCTTTGCGTTTTGCGGTCGCCAGATTTGCAAGGTTGCGTTCGAGCGGTGCGGCCTTGACTGGAATGGGCCAATCAGAACTCAAACTGATTTGGGAATCCCCAGCGTGAGTCAGCATCAGAGGGCCTTGGTATAGCGAGTTCGCGCCCTCGGACAGGCGCCACCCAATGGTAGGGGAAGGCGGACACCCGCATAGGTCTTGAACACCTGTCGTCCATCGGTAGCTTCCACTGAGAGCTTGATGTTTCTTGACAGATCAAGACAGCCTAATCTGGAAGGAAGGCACTCAATGGCTCAGAACATTCGTGAAAAGTTCGCAACCCAGGTCAACGCTGAAGTTCTGGCTGCAGTGCGCGACATCGCCCGGACTGAGGGGCGGCAACTTCAGACATTGGTGGACGAGGCACTCATCGATCTTATTGAAAAGCGTCGACAGGCACGCCCCCGGCCCCACGTGATGGCAACCTACCAGGCGAGCCATGACAAGTATGCCGACCTCTACAAGAAGCTGGCTGAATGACCAACCACCTCACGGTAGCCGAGGTTCTGACCATTCATGTCGATCAAATCACGCGTTTTAGCGGAGTGGATGGCGTCAGGAATGTGGGCGCACTCGCAGCAGCCCTCTTCCGTCCATAATCGGGTAACTATGAAGACCGGAACGAGCAGGCCGCCGCGCTATGGGAAGGCCTGTCGCAGAACCATCCGTTTGTAGATGGAAACAAGCGCACCGCCTTTGCCGCAACGTACACGTTCCCGGCCATCAATGACATTCAGGTTACCGCCCGCCCCGAAGTCGTTTTCCGGTTCATCATCGACAGGCTGGAGAGCGGAAACTTCGAGTTTGAGCAGATCACTAGATGGTTGAGCGAGAACACGAGAGCGTAGCGGGAGCGAAGGTGCAATGATCCTCACACGACGGCGAATGGCGGACCGAAGATCAAGGCCGAATAGAACGTTGACCGTGACAGACATGATCACCATTCCACGCGAAGAAGGTATGCCCCACGAGGTCCTCGCTCGTCTGATTAACGGCGAGAATCCGGTAATGGTCATTCGCGAGTGGCGCGCATTGTCCGTCTCCGAATTGGCCCGCCGCTCCAACGTCCATCGCATGCAGATCCACGACATCGAGGCAGGCCGGAAGACCGGATCGGTTAGGACGCTGAAAGCACTGGCAACAGCTCTCGACGTCACCCTCGACGAGTTGGTCTGAAGACTGCCTACGCCCCGCCACCTATTGCAGAAGCCTCCTTGAGCGGGGCGCAAGTCACAGCAACACCCCGCTCGTGGAGCTTGTCACGCTCTTCCTGGATCAGACCTTCGTCGGTGATGATCTCGCCGATCTGCTCGATATCGGCAATACGATAGATGGCTCGGGTCGAGAACTTGCTGCTGTCGACCATTAGGGTCGTAACTTCAGCCGCGTTCAGCATCGCTCGCTTGAGTTGAACAAGTTCGAGCGAGGTGTCGGAGGCGCATTCGAGGTCAACCGCCTGCGAACACAGGAAGAAGTTGTCACAGCGCAGGTCCTTGAGAAACGAAAGCCCCGGCTCTCCCAGAAGCGAATACGCCCCTTCCCGACAGACGCCGCCCGGGACAACAAGATTGATGTGCGGCTTGTTGCTTAAGACACCTGCGATGAGCATGTCGTTGGTCACGACAGTCAAGGGGATATCCATGTTCGCCACGACATAGGCGAACTGGTGCAGCGTTGAACCGGTGTCGATGAGAATGCTCTGCTCGGGCTGCAGGCGCTTGCTTGCCTCGAGTGCGATTGCCTTTTTTTCCTCGATCGCGGTGTGGCGCGCCTCATCGGTCGTCGGCTCGAAGGTCGAGCGCTGACGAATGCGCACGGCGCCACCATGGGTTCGACGTACCAGGCCTTGCGATGCGAGATGATCGAGGTCACGCCGGATCGTGGAGACGGACGTATTGAACATCCGCGCCAGATCCTGGCTGGAGGCAGCAACTTTGTCGTTGAACCACTCCTGCAGGCGCTGGCGGCGCTCGGCCGGCAGCATGTCGTCAGGTGGCGTATCGTCCTCGCTCACGAAGAGCTCCTCTCTTGAACCTGGCGTCCCTTGGACCTCGTTTTCATGCCACAGCTCGGCTAGTTCGCAAACAGCGTGTCAGGTAGCCACAGCGCGATCTGCGGGAATACTGCCAGCAGGGCTGTGCCAAGGCACAGGAGCAGGAAGAATGGCGCAGCATGTCGGATTGTTCGCCCGAAACTGTCCGAAGTCAGACCCTGAAGGATATAAAGGTTCAGACCTACCGGCGGTGTGATCGCTGCCATCTCGATCATGATGATGAGGTAGACTCCGAACCATATGGGATCGAAGCCGGCCTGCACGACCAATGGCAGGGCGATAGGTACGGTCATCACCGTCATCGATGTGCCATCGAGGAACATGCCGAGGGCAATGTAGAAGACCGCGAGGATCACCAGAAGCGCGTAGGGCGACAAATCGAGGGCCGCAATCGCCTCAGACAGGGCGGCGGGGACGTGCAGGTAGGCAATTGCTGCGGAAAGGAACGCCGAAGCGGCGATCAGGATACAGATCATGGCAGAGATGCGCACCGAAGCCATGAGTGAATCGATGATCAGGCGGACACTGAACTGGCCGGTGACCGCCGTGAGAACCATAGCAGCGAAAATACCGACTGCCGCGGCTTCGGACGGCGTAGCGAGCCCCGAATAGATCGAACCCAAGACAATGGTCATCAGGATGCCGATGGGGAGCAGGTTGAGTAGCGCCGTGCCGATATCGCCCCAGCTCGTGGGAGTATCATCCTTGGGCGCGACACCGGGACGGGCAAGAGCATTGATGCCCACATAGCCCATGTAGAGCCCGGCCATCATCAGGCCCGGCATGATGCCGGCAGCGAAGAGCCGTGAAATCGACACCTCGGCCAGAACGCCATAAATGATCATTGCAATCGAGGGCGGGATCAAGAGACCAAAGCTCCCCGCCCCTGCGAGTGATCCCGAGGCAAGGCCGCGATCGTAACCGCGCTTGAGAAGTTCGGCGATGGTGATCTTGCCAACGGTTGCCGTGGTCGCGTTGCTCGAGCCGCTGACGGCAGCGAAGAGCGTGCAGCCAAGTACGTTGGTATGGAGCAGGCCGCCGGGAATGCGCTTGACGAGCGGCGCCAGCCCCTTGAACAACCTGTCGGCCATGTCGGTCCTGAAAATGATGTCGCCCATCCAGATGAACATCGGGATGGCGGCAAGTTCCCAGGAAACGGCACTTGAGGAAATCACGCGCGTGGCGATCGGCCCCATCCGTTCGAGGCCGAAATCGAGTACAATCCAGAGTGACCCCATTCCGACAAGGATCAGGCCGGAGAAGATCCACACGCCCGCCCCAAGAAAGAGGACAACCAGGCCGAGAAGAACGGCGCTCGCAAAAATCATGTCCATGGCTCAGCTCTCCAGAGGGGGCAGATTATCGTTGTGGCCGGGCAGCGTTGCTCTCGGGGTCATATGACGAGTTCGGAGTCCCCGGTCAGCCCGATTGTCATCAGCCGCAGGAAGCGCACGCACAACTGAATGAAGATTAGGCACAGACCGACAAGGAAAATGGCCTCGGGGATCCACAACGGAATCGGGATGATGTCCGAACTGGTGCGGCCCCGCTCGAATAGCTGGAACACGGACTCCCACTGATAGGTCGCCAGTAACGCAACGAGAAGCGCGGTGACCACGACTGCAAAGATCTCCGTGACCCAGCGCAATCGCGGCGCGAGGGTCTGGGTGATGACACTGACGCGGATCATGCTGCCCTGCTCAAGGGCCCAGGGCATGGCAAGAAAGGTGGTCGCCGCGACCCCGTAGGCGACGAGAGTGTTCACCATGAAGGTCGACTGGGAGAAGAACCGCAGCACGATCTCGAACAGGATATGTGCGGTCATCAGCACCAGGAGAAGGGCGGCAAGAGCTGCGGCGCACTTGTTCAACGTCGAGGACGCCTTCGCGATCAGAACCAGCCAGCGCGGTTCGGTCCGAACGGCATCTTCCGGGGTTCGATCGTTGGTTTGTGCGTTGCTCATGATTGGTGCCGCCCTCCTGTTTGGTCGACCAGAGAGCGCTTAGCTCCTGGTCTTTTCCAGTTCGTTCAGGATGCGCTCGCCGCGATCGCCGACGCGATTGAGCCATTCCTCTTTGACCTCGGCGCCAGCGTCCTGCAAGTGGTCGAAGACCTCCTGCGGTACGTCGGTGGTGATGTTCATGCCGTTGTCACGCATGATCTTGTAGCTGGCACCGATGGAATCCTCGACGATCTTCCAGGCGTGCTTATCGGTTTCCTCCGAGATCGTCTGGAGCGACTGCCGCGCCTCTTCGGGCAAGGCCATATAGGCGTCCTTGTTCACATGCGCCATGAACAGCCCCATGGCGTAGTTGAGCTCGGTGAAGTCTGAGAGGTAATCCCAGGCCGAGAGCTGAACACCGCCATCCGCGGAAGTGAGCACTGCGTCAACACCACCGGTCGAGAGCTGAGGCACGAGGTCCGACCAGCTGATCTGGAGTGGCGAGGCACCGGCGGCGCGCAGGGTCTTGGTGCCGTTGACGTCATAGGTGCGAATGCGCAGGCCCTCGAGCGCGTCGGTCGAGGTGATCGGCGTCTTGGCATGGATGCCGCTCGGTGGATTGGGCATCGCCCACAGCAGCACCATGTTATATTCGTCGAATACCTTGGCGTATTCCTGCTTGGAGATGGTCCAGAGGGTGTGGGCCTCGTCGAGCGACTGCACCAGGAACGGCAAGGACGACATCTCAAAGAGCGGATCGATGCCACCCAGCTGGGTCATCAGGGTAACGGCCATCTGCACCGCCCCGGATTCGACGGCATCGAAGTGATCCGAGGAATCGTATCCGAGTGCGCCGCCCCCGTGATAGGTCAGGCCCAACTCGTCGCCGATGGTGTTCTCAACCTGGTCGACGAAGAACTTGGCGGTCTGGCCGGTCAGGGAGTTCTCGCCATATTCGTCGGAGATGTCCCAGGTCTGATCCTGGGCGAAGGCCATGCGCGGCAAGCCGCCGAGCGCTGCCCCGGCCGCGATGCCGGAGGAGGCCTTGAGGAGGTTTCTTCTTGTGAGCGTCATGTCGTTCCCCATTCTGTGCGCTTGATGAAAAGCGTTCCTTCCTTGTCAGACCTGAGCACTTCACCGCGCAAGCGAGCAGAACTCGCGCATACATGCAGCTATTTGATCAAGTCCTACCCAACTCAGGCACAAACACGCGCAAACTGTCAATAGTCTGTCAAAAACTCGCGCGATAATCACCATTTCAAACGCTCCCAACGCACAAAACTACCAAAAACGTGCACAACGACCTTGCGCCATTGCGTGCCGTCTGCTTATTCTTTCACTTTCTATCGCAAACACGCATGCAGCAGCGCAGGCAGTGCAGGACGGCATGCGCAATTCGTCAGTTCGCGGCACCATAGTATGGATGGAGCCAGTGCAATTGCCAGTAGGGGAAATGATATGAGCGAGGAGCAGACATCTGAAGGTCGGGTCGTGCTGGTTTCGGGTGCCAATCGTGGCATTGGTGCCGAGATCTCAGCCCATCTCAAGGCGAGCGGCTATCGGCTCAGCCTTGGAAGCCGCGACGTCGCCCAGTTGGAAGAACAGCATGGCGCCGATGGCGACACTGTCCTTTGCAACCACTTCGACGCCTATGACCCGCAATCGGCCCAGGACTGGGTGGACAACACAATTGCCCGTTTCGGGCGGATCGATGCGCTGGTCAACAATGCCGGGCTGGCAGAGAAGGTCGAGCTGACCGAGGAAAACGATGAGGCGCTTGATCGGCTATGGGCGGTCAACGTCAAGGCGCCGCTACGCATGACGCGGCTCTGCCTACCCCATCTCGAAGCCACAGGCGCGGGAAGAATCGTTAATATCTCCTCGCTCTCGGGCAAGCGCGTGCGCAATTCCTTCGTTGGCTACAACATGACGAAGTTCGCGCTTATGGGCCTGACGCACACGACCCGCCACGTCGCGTGGGAAAAGGGAGTACGCGCCACAGCGATATGCCCCAGCTTCGTGCGCACGGAAATGAGTTCCTACACCAGCAAGGTTGCGCCCGAGGATATGATCCAGCCCGAGACCATGGCGGACCTGGTGCGCACGCTGATCGAATTGCCCAACAACGCTGCCATCGCCGAGCTCCTGGTTAATTGCCGGCTCGAGGACATGCTTTAGGACACATAGTTATCTCCGTACCAATGGCTTCATCTCAGGCATATCAAACACCCAAGGCCATCACGCCGGACACGGTTGAAGGCGACGATCGGCTTCCCGATGCCGTCGATGTCGTGGTGATAGGTGGCGGCATTGTGGGCACTTCCACTGCCCTGTTTCTCGCCGAGTCCGGCGCCCGCGTCGCCCTGTGCGAGAAGGGCCGGATTGCGGGCGAGCAGTCATCGCGCAACTGGGGCTGGGTACGCCAGATGGGACGTGACCCGGCCGAGCTGCCACTGGCGATCGAAAGCCTCAGGGTCTGGTCCGAGCTCAATGATCGAACCGGCGCAGATACCGGGTTCCGGCGCACGGGCATCACCTATCTTTGCGAGAGCCAGAGCGATGTCGCAGCGCATGAAGCCTGGTTGAGCCATGCCAAGGTGTGGAAGCTCGACTCCCATTTGTTGGGCAAGCACGAGCTCAAGCAATCCCTGCCCGGCCTTGAAGGTGAATTCGAGGGGGCACTGCACACCGCGAGCGATGGTCGGGCCGAACCGACACGGGCAGCGCCGGCGATTGCCGAGGCGGCGCGCCGCGCCGGCGCGCATATTCTCACCGATTGCGCGGTGCGCGGTATCGAGCAGGAAGCAGGCAAGGTCTCCGGCGTCGTCACCGAGAAGGGGCCGATCAAGGCCAATCAGGTGGTGCTCGCCGGCGGCGCGTGGTCCCGGCTTTTCGCAGGCAATCTCGGACTTGATTTCCCCCAGCTCAAAATCCTCGCGACGGCCGCCCGGGTCAGCGACGTCGGGGGGGTACCGGACATGCCGGTGGGCGCGGGGAACTTCTCATTCCGGCGACGGCTCGATGGCGGGTTTTCGGTCGCGATGCGCAATGCCAATGTTGCCCCGATCGTGCCCGACAGCTTCCGCCTCTTTGCCGACTTTTTCCCGACGTTGATCAAGCAATGGCATGAATTGCGCCTGCGCGTCGGAGGGCGTTTTATCGAGGAATGGCAGACGCCGCGCAACTGGGAGCTCGATGAGAAGACGCCGTTCGAAGATGTCCGCATTCTCGACCCCGTGCCGGTCGAAACCTTCAACCGCCAGGGGTTTGCCAATCTCGTCAAGGCGTTTCCCGCCTTTGCAAACACGCAGATAACCGACAGCTGGTCAGGGCTGATCGACGTGACCCCGGACGCGGTGCCCGTCATCGGTGCGGTCGATCCCGTTCCCGGTCTTTATCTTGCCAGCGGCTTTTCCGGTCATGGCTTCGGCATCGGCCCGGGGGCCGGACGGCTGATGGCACAACTGGTTCTGGGCGAGGTTCCTTGCGTTGATCCTCACCCATTTCGCTTCGACCGCTTCCGGAAGACACGTGCGCGCAGCGCGCGCCGATCGGCCAATGAAAACAAAGGATTGCAGCAATGAGTTGGAGAATTGGTGTCGATTC
>CAZNHG010000027.1:0-19645 GCA_964572555.1 uncultured Devosiaceae bacterium
GGAGATGGGGAGATGGGAAGGCAAGGCATGGGGAAAATGGGAAGCGGATGTTCAGAGCAAGAAGCACAGTACATCCAGCCCCTCCCTGTCATCCCCGCCTAAAGCGGAGATGGCGGCAGAGGGTGGGCAGGTGTTCCCCAAAATCTCACCCTAGACCCTCGCCCCAAAACACCTCCAAACCCTCATGCTGAGCGTATCGACGTACGGGCCCTTACAACGCGGCCGCGATCAGCTTTGCGTGCTTTGCCAGTTCCTCGTTGTCCGCACTGTCGCTCGCATGTGGCGCCAGCGGTATGCCCTCGTACACCGGGATGATGTGGAAATGCAGGTGGAACACCGTTTGCCCCGCCGCTTCCTCGTTGAACTGGATCACGCGCAGTCCGTCGGCGTTCATCGCCTTTTTCACGGCGATTGCGATGGTCTGGACCCGTTCGATCGCCGCGGCCAGAACGGCCGGGTTGGCGTCGAGGAGGTTGCGCGAGCCGGTTTTGGGCACGACCAGCGTATGCCCCTTCGAGTGGGGCATGACATCCATGAAGGCGAGAACGTCGTCATCCTCGAAGACCTTGTGGCAGGGAATGTCGCCGCGCAGAATCTTGCCGAAGATGTTGTCGGGATCGTAGCTGCTCATGAATCGCGCCTCCGCTCGCGGCCGGTTGTCGCCCGGCCAGTCTCATTGTCAGGTGTCGCCGCCGGACCGCTCGCCCTTGCGGAAGGGCGTATACTGGCCAAGCACGGCCTGGTCTTCAAGCACGGCCATCTTCTCGCGCTCGAGATAGTCGGCAATGGCGTGCTTGAGCCCTTCATGGGCCACCCAGTGGATGGACCGGGTCACCGAGGGGACGTAGCCCCGGGTCAGCTTGTGCTCACCCTGTGCACCCGCCTCGACCGTCTTCAGGCCATGGGCGATGGCGAAGTCGATGGCTTGGTAGTAGCAGAGCTCGAAATGCAGGAACGGCACGTCCCGCGTGCAGCCCCAGTTGCGCCCGAAGATGGTGTCCCGGCCCACGAAGTTCAGCGCCCCCGCGATCGGCTCGTCGCCGTCATAGGCGAACATCAGCACGGTCCGGTCCGCCATCGCCTCGGAAACCAGCGAGAAGAATTCGCGGGTGAGATAGGGACGCCCCCACTTGCGGCTGCCGGTGTCCATGTAGAAGGCGAAGAACGCGTCCCAGTGCGCTTCCGTGAGGTCGTCGCCGGTGATCCATTCGACGCGCAGGCCGTCCGCCAGCGCATCCCGGCGTTCCCGGCGCAGCGTCTTGCGCTTGCGCGAGGAGAGGGTGCTCAGAAACGCTTCGAAATCCGCAAAGCCGTCGTTGTGCCAGTGGAACTGCGTGTCGTGCCGCGTCAGCCAGCCATTCGCGGTGGCCAGCTCTTCTTCCTCCTCCGTCACGAAGGTCGCATGCACCGAGGAGGCGCCCAGGCGCCGGGCGAGTTGTTCCGATGTGCTCAGCAGCGCATTGCGGATGGCCGGATCGCAAGAGGGAACCAGCAGCTTCGGCGCGGTCGCCGGGGTGAAGGGCACCGAACACTGGAGCTTGGGGTAATACTCGCCGCCGGCGCGCATGTAGGCGTCCGCCCAGGCGTAGTCGAAGACGTATTCGCCCTGGGAGTGCGACTTGAGGAACAGCGGCATCAGCCCGACCGGTGTGCCGTCCCGCTCGATCACGATGTGCTGGGGCTGCCAGCCGGTCTGTGCCGTGGCGCTTCCGGATTCCTCGAGCGCGAGAAAGAACGCATGATCGAGAAACGGATTGTCCGGCCGCCCATCGGTCGCGGGCACGAGCGCATTCCAGACCTCCGCCGGGACGGAGGCCGTGGACGCGTGAATGGTCGCAGTCAGTGTCGGTTCAGCCACGTCGCGGAACGAAATTCTCGAAAGCGATCTGGTCGCATTGCGTCAGGGCCGCATCGGCCTCTTCCTGCGATCTTATCGTCCAGCTGGCGACCGGAAAACCCAATGCGCGAAAAAGCCTCACCATGGGCAGGCCCAGCGCCTTGTGGTCGCTGTCGACGAAATCGAAGCGGGTCCAGGGGTAGTGCAGCATGTGCCTGAGGAAGAACCGCCGCCACGGCGAAAGGCGCTTCTTCGCGTATTCTTCGTTGAAGCGCGACACGATGATGGAGCGTGGTCCCTTGAACCCGTTCCGCCTGATGCCGGCGACGAGCTCGGGCGCGAACGAGATGATCGCCACCGGCCCGGAATACCGCGCCAGTTCCCGGGCGGCCGCCTCGGCCAGTTCGGCATTGCGCCCGTCCACCTGGTCCTTGAGTTCGACGAACAGCGCCACCTGGCCGTCGACGAGGTCGAGGAAATCGCTGAACAGCGGGATCGTGTCGCCGCTGGCACTGTTCTCGAGCGGAATATGGTTGAGCTGCGACGCGGTGAGCGCGCTCACGGGCCCGGATTGCGCCGTCACGCGGTCGAGGACGTCGTCATGAAACACCATGGGCACCCCGTCCGCGCTGAGCTGCAGGTCGCACTCGATGGCGTAGCCGCCGTCGATCGCCCGCCGGAAGGCGCTCATGGTGTTTTCGATCACGCCGTTTCCGGCATCGTGCAGGCCGCGATGCGCAACAGGCCGGGTGAGGACTTCCTGTACTGTGGTCACGGTTCAGACCTCGACGACCGCATCGATCTCCACGGCCGCGCCGAGGGGCAGCGCGGCCACACCGAAGGCGGCCCGCGCGTGGCTGCCGGCCTCGCCGAACACGTCGGCCAGAAGGTCCGAGGCGCCGTTCGCGACCAGGTGCTGCTCGTTGAAGTCCGGGGCGGACGCCACGAGGACGGTCAGCTTGACGAAGCGCTTGATGTCGTCGAGCGCGATACCGCCCGAATGCTTGAGGTGCGACAGGATCGCGACCGCCGATGCCGCGGCCGCCTTCTGCCCGGCCGCCGTATCGAGGTCCGTGCCGAGCGTGCCCTTGATCAACCCGTCCGGGCCGGCGGAGACCTGACCGGAGACGAACAGCAGGTTGCCCGTGCGCACGACCGGCACATAATTCGCCGCCGGCGCGCCGGGCTCGCTCAATTCGATCCCCAGATCCTTCAGCCTTTGTTCCGCGTTCATTTGGCGTTCCCCTGGTTGTCCGTTTCCGAGTCCGGCGCCGGTTTCGACCGCCGGTATAACTTGCCCCTGATGACCGCCTCGCGCCCGAAGCGCGTGCGCACCCGGTCCATCGCCCGTTCGGCCGCCGCCTTGCGGGCGATACCCGGATCGAGCAGGTCGACCGGATCGTCGCCGGAGGCTTCTTCGAGGCCTGAAACGCCGATCCCGATCAAGCGGAACGACGTTCCGTCCATCTCCCGGGCCAGCAGGGGCAGGGCATTCTCGTATATGGTATGGGCCAACTGTGACGGCAACATCAAATGCCGCGCCCGCGTGCGGATGCGGAACCCCGCCGTCTTGAGCTTGAGCGTGATGGTGTCGCCGACGAGGTTCTTGGCCTTGAGCCGCTCCGACAACCGCTCGCAAAGCCCCAGCAGCCGGGTCGCCAGCTCGTCGAACTCGGAGATGTCCTCGAAGAACGTGGTCTCGTTGCTCACGGTCTTCATACCCTCGTCGCTGCGCACGGCCCGCGCATCCTCGCCCCGCGACAGCCTGCCGAGACGGGCGCCCATCTCGCCATACCGGCGAATCAGGTCGTCGGCCGGGTGGTCCTGCAACTGGCCGATGGTGAGGAACCCGTCCTTGCGCAGCGTCTCGGCCATGACCTTGCCGACCCCGAAAATGATGCTGATCGGCTTGGGTGCGAGGAATTCGAGCGTTTCGGCCTCACCGATCACGGCGAACCCGCGCGGCTTGTCGAGGTCGGAGGCGATCTTGGCGAGAAACTTGTTGTGGCTCAGCCCCACCGAGACGGTCACGCCCAGCTCCGTTTCCACCCGCTTGGCGAAACGCGCGAGAACCTCGGCGGGTGCCGCCTTGTGCAGCCTGTCCGTGCCCGTCAGGTCCAGAAACGCCTCGTCGATCGACAGTGGCTGCACCAGCGGCGTCAGCGCGTCCATCATCTTGCGGATATCCCGGCTCACGGCGACATATTTCGCCATGTCCGGCTTGATGAACACGGCATCCGGGCACAGCCGCCGGGCCGTCGCGATCGGCATGGCCGAGCGGACCCCGGTCTGCCGGGCGATATAGCAGGCCGTGGAGACGACCCCGCGATGCCGCCCGCCCACGATCACCGGCTTGTCCACGAGGTCGGGATTGTCCCGCTTCTCGATGGCCGCATAGAAGGCGTCGCAGTCGACATGCGCGATCGTCAGCCCGAACAGTTCCTCATGCACGATCAGCCGTGGCGATCCGCATGCCGGGCACCGCGCGGGCGGCTTTTCCGCTTGCCCGTGTGCGTTGCAGTCCCGGCAAAGGTGAGGGCGGGCGGCCATCGCGGGTCAGGAATCGGGGTTGAGACGGTGCCAGGTCCGCATCAGCCGCTCCGCGCCGATACCGGAATTGGCCGACATCGCCAGAAGCACCGATTCGTTCTGGGCGAAATAGTCGAGAAGACCCAGAGACATGCCGCGACTTCCCAAGGAATTGCGCAAGGCGTCTCCGTCGTATCCGGCATGATTCATGAAGCGCGCCAGCTCCTCGGGGTTGGCCACGAGGTAGGTCAGGCAGGCATCGGCCAGAGTGTCGAGTTCGTCTTCGGTCTCGGTGGGACGCGTCATCGCTCACGCTCGTTTTGGCTTTCGTAATATAATGCGTTGATGATAGCCGGAAGATGAGTCAAAACAAATTTCCTGTTCTTGAAGTGTTCCCGCGCGAGTGTGAGGGCGAATGGCCAAGTCGGTCCTGATCGTTGAAGACAACGAACTCAACATGAAGCTCTTTAATGATCTTCTCGAATCCCGCGGTTACGCGACCATCCAGACCCGCAACGGCATGGAAGCGCTGGATCTCGCGCGCGCCCACCATCCCGACCTGATCCTGATGGACATCCAGTTGCCCGAGGTCTCCGGCCTGGTTGTGACCAAATGGCTCAAGGAAGACGAGGAACTCGCCTCCATTCCGGTGATTGCGGTTACCGCCTTCGCCATGAAGGGCGACGAGGAGCGCATCCTGCAGGGCGGGTGCGAGGGGTACATCTCCAAACCGATATCGGTGCCTCACTTTTTGGAAACGATTGAAAGCTACATTGGCGCCGGCGCTTAAGCCCAAACCCTTCAAGTAACTGCGTACCAGGGGGCCGGCCAATGACAGCCCGCGTGCTGATCGTTGATGACATTCCGACAAACGTTAAGCTGCTCGACGCCCGCCTGACGGCCGAGTACTACGACGTAGTCACCGCGAGTTCCGGGCCGGAAGCGCTCAGGATCTGCGACGAGGGCACGATCGATCTGGTGCTTCTCGACGTGATGATGCCGGACCTGGACGGTTTCGAGGTGTGCCGGCGTCTCAAGGCAAGCCAGCGTACCCATCACATCCCGGTCGTGATGATCACGGCACTCGATCAGCCTTCCGACCGCATCCAGGGGCTGGAGAGCGGGGCCGACGATTTCCTCAGCAAGCCGGTGGACGACGTCCAGCTCATGGCCCGGGTGAAGAGCCTGGTCCGGCTCAAATCGCTCACCGACGAACTGCGCGCTCGTGCCGTCACCGGCCAGCAACTCGCCATCGAGGAGACGGGCAGGGTGCTCGACAGCATCGAGGCCGAAGACGGCCGCATTCTCGTGATCGACGAGCCGCGCAATGCCCGCCGCATCACCGAGGCGCTCACACCGGCGCATCACGTCGATGTGCTGGAGAACCCGGCGGATGCTGTATTGCAGGTGGCGGACGGCGGCTACGAACTCGCCATCGTCGGCATGGACCTGGGCGACTTCGACCCGTTGCGCGTCTGCTCCCAGTTGCGCACGCTCGAGCAGACGCGGCAGATGCCGATCATCCTTGTGGCGGAGGAGGACGACCGCGCGCAGGTGGTTCGCGGCCTCGAGCTCGGGGTGAACGATTTCATCATGCGGCCCGTGGAGCGCAACGAACTGGCCGCGCGCGTCCGCACGCAGGTCAAGCGCTATCGCTATGCCAGCGAGCTGCGCGAGCGCGTCGCGACTACCATGCAGCTTGCCGTGGTCGATGAATTGACCGGCCTCTACAATCGCCGCTACTTCGACCGGCACCTCTCCGTCATGCTGCAAAAGGCGCAGGAGCAGGAGCGCGACATGGCGGTGATGATGCTCGACATCGATCACTTCAAGCCCATCAACGACACGCACGGCCACAACGTTGGCGATACGGTGCTCAAGGAGTTCGCCCTGCGGCTGCAGCGCAATATCCGCGGCGTCGACCTCGCCTGCCGCTTCGGCGGTGAGGAGTTCGTCGTACTGATGCCGGACACGGAATTCGGCCAGGCGAGGACGGTCGCCGAGCGCGTCCGCGCCGCCGTCGCCGACATGCCGTTCAAGACAGACGCCACGTCGCCCCTGCGCATCACGGTCAGCATCGGCGTTGCCTTGAACGAACAGGACCACGAAGTGCCCGAAACGCTTCTGAAAAGCGCGGATATGGCCCTTTACGCCGCAAAGAACGGCGGGCGGAACCAGGTGGCCTTCGACGAATCCGACCGGACTGCCGGGCTGCGCACAGCCCAAAAATCTTAAGCAAGATCGTTAGCCGGTAAGCTTAACACTTCACTATTAATCCCGATTCGCGCCTCAAGAAGCCCGGAAATGCTTGCGTTCTGGCGTATCATGAGTACGTTCGGGCCAACGTCAGGTTGCGGCCATTGGGGGCTCGACCTGCATTAAATCCCTACGGTTTTCCTCAGGTCCGCCGCAACTCCTGGGTCCGTAGGGGGCTGGTCCGGTTGCGGCTAGAGTGGCCTCTTCGACAGGCCGCACCGGGCCAGCCACAAGCTCAAACAAAAACCCCGCCTCGAAAAGGCGGGGTTTTTCGTATTCGGTGTCCGGAAGGGAACGAAGCTACTTGATCTTGGCTTCCTTGAACTCGACGTGCTTGCGCGCGATCGGGTCGTACTTCTTCATGGACAGCTTTTCGGTCATCGTGCGCGAATTCTTCTTCGTCACGTAGAAGAAGCCGGTGTCGGCGGTCGACACGAGGCGGATCTTGACGGTGTTTGCCTTGGCCATCTTTGACTTCCTGAATCAGTCAGCCGCGCGGCACAGCGCGCGGCCCTTGGAATGAGTTGGGCGCAAACTAGTGATTTGACGCCAAAAGTCAAGCAATGCGCACAGCGCGCTAGACATCTTGCCCGGGACGATGGTTCGGATCGAATCCGTGCATGCGCAGCGCCCATTGCAGCGCCACCACGCCGCCCTTGATCGAGGGAAGCATCGCGAGGGACATGATGACTGCGAGGGGCAGCAGGGTCGCCATATACACCACCGGGCTGACCGCCCAGATCATCTCGATGTGCAACATGAGCCCGACGATCACGTGCCCCACGATAACGATCCCCAGATAGGGCGGCAGGTCATCGGCACGATGATGATGCAATTCCTCGGAACAGTGCGGGCAGGTATCCACGATCTTGAGATAGGCCCGGAACAGCTTTCCGCGGCCACATTGCGGGCACTTGCAGGCGAGCCCGCGCAAAAGGGACGGTGTGATTTCACGCGCGGAAGTGTCGGTTTCGACTTTGATCGGCATGAGCTACTTTCTCCGGCGCTTGCCGCGTTGCTGAGGCGGACGTTTGCGGCTACCCCGGCCACCAACCGGCTTGACGCGTTCACCCTCAGATAGAAGCTCGAAGCGCAAAGCGCCAGCCATCGGCGCTGCTTCCAATAGACGCACGGTCACCGCGTCGCCCAACATGAAGCGCTCGCCGGTCCGCTCGCCAATCAGCGCCTGCTGCTCCTCGACGAACCGATAGTAGTCCGTGCCCAGCGTCGATGCGGGGATGAACCCGTCCGCCCCCGTCTCGGTGAGCTTGACGAACAGTCCCGACTTCACGACGCCGGCTATCCGCCCCTCGAAGCGGGCGCCGATCTGGTCCTCCATGTAGAGCGCCAGCAGGCGGTCGGACGTCTCGCGCTCGGCGGCCATCGCCCGGCGCTCGGTGGAGGAGATATGCTGGGCGACTCCGGGCAGTTGCGGTGCATCCTCAGGTTTGAGGCCGTCCTTGCCGAGCCCCAGCGCCGCGATCAGCGCACGATGGACGATCAGGTCGGCGTAGCGCCGGATCGGCGAGGTGAAGTGGGCATAGCGATGCAGATTGAGCCCGAAGTGGCCGAAATTTTCGGCCGAGTACTCCGCCTGCGCCTGCGAGCGCAGCACCATCTCGCTGACCTGTTCCGCCTTGTTGGCGCTCCTGGCCTTGCCCAGCACGTCGTTAAAGTGATTGGGCCGGACCGCATCGGCCTTCGAGAATCCCAGATTGATCGAGGACAGGAACTCGCGCAGCGCCGAGAGCTTTTCCCGTCCCGGCTCGTCGTGCACGCGATAGAGCAGGGGCGTGTCATGCTTTTCCAGCGTTTCGGCGGCGCAGACATTGGCGGCGATCATCATCTCCTCGATCAGCCGGTGCGCTTCCAGCCTCTCGGGGATGCTGACCCGCGCCACGGTGCCGTCGTCGTTCAACTCGATCCGGCGCTCCGGCAAGTCCAGGTCCAGCGGACCCCGCTTGTCGCGCGCCGCTGCCATTGTCCTGTAGGCGGTCCAGAGCGGATTGAGGACCGGTTCGAGCAACGGACCCGTGGTGTCGTTCGGCGTACCGTCGATGGCCGCCTGAGCCTCGCCATAGGCCAGTTTGGCGGCGGAACGCATGGTCACGCGATGGAAGCTGTGCCGCTTCTTGTGCCCGCTCTTGTCGATGACCATCGCCACGGCGAGGGCCGGGCGGTTCTCGCCCTCGCGCAGCGAGCACAGATCGTTGGAGATACGCTCGGGCAGCATGGGTACGACGCGATCCGGGAAATAGACCGAATTGCCGCGCAGATAGGCTTCCTTGTCGAGCGCCGAGCCGGCGCGGACATAGGCGGCCACATCCGCAATGGCGACATAGACGATATGTCCGCCCTTGTTGTTCTCGTCGGGATCGGGCTCGGCGTAGACCGCGTCGTCGTGGTCCTTGGCTGTCGCCGGATCGATGGTGACGAAGGGCAGGTGCCGCCAGTCCTCGCGGCCCTTCAGGTCCGCTTCCTTGACGGCCTCCGCCTCCTGGACAACCGAGTCCGGGAAGCGATAGGGAATCTCGAGATTGTGCAGCGCGATCATGGAGATCGCGCCTTCTGTCCTGGGGTTGCCGATGACCTCGGTCACGCGTGCCCGCGGCAGCATGAGCCGTCCCGAGAGCTTGACGTCCACCTCGACGAGATCACCCTCTTTCGCGTCCCCGAGGTCGCCCTGGGGGATGCGCATTTCCTTCTGCTTGCGCTCGACGGGGATGAGTCGCGCCTCGTCGCCGTCCAACCGAACGATGCCGATCTGCGCGCGCCGCGGCTTGTCGAGCACCTTCATCGGCTTGCCGGTGTAGCGCGGCGGCATGTCCTCGCTGCGCGAGATGCGCGCCAGGATACGGTCGCCGGGTGCCGGCACGACGCGCGCGTTGCGCGGCGTCTCGATGACGACCACCGGCCTCTCGCCATCTTCGGCCTCGTTCCAGCTCGCCGGAAAAGCGATGAGTCCGTCCGGATCGGCCTCTGTGGGGATATCAAGGACGGTGACCGAGGGCAGTTCGGCAGCACGGCGCAGCGTCTTGCGGGAGCGGGCAATCAGCCCGTCGTCCTCCATCTCGCGCAGCATCTGTTTGAACGGTACACGCATGTCGCCACGAATGCCGAAGACGCGCGCCAGGTCGCGCTTGCCCTTCAGGCCCGGCTCGTTGGCCAATGCCTCGAGCACTTCCTCGCGGCTTGGCAGGTCGCCGGCGGCGCGCTGCCGAGGCTTTTCGACATGATTGCGCCGGTTCTTGCCGGCGGCCTGCTTAGCGGATTTCTTCGCCATTACCCATCTCAGGCACGCGCCTTCTTGCGTTTGCCCTTGCCGCCCGAGGCTGCCTTGTTGGCAATCAGTTCGAGCGCCTGCTCCAGCGTTACCTCTTCGGGGTTGGCGTCCTTGGGCAGGGTGGCGTTGATCTTGCCGTGGTTCACATACGGCCCGTAGCGTCCATCGCGCACGGTGACCGGCCCGCCATCGGGGTGATCGCCCAGCGTCTTGAGGACGGCCGGCGATCCGCGCCGCCCGCCACCGGCGGCCTTGGCGGCCAGCAGGTCTATGGCGCGGTTGAGCCCGACCGAGAACACTTCCTCGACGTCCGGCAGATTGGCGTATTTGCCGTCATTGTGCACGAACGGCCCGTAGCGTCCGATGCCGGCGGTGATCGCCGTGCCGGTTTCG
The DNA here is from genome assembly GCA_964572555.1 of uncultured Devosiaceae bacterium. Classification (GTDB taxonomy): domain Bacteria; phylum Pseudomonadota; class Alphaproteobacteria; order Rhizobiales; family Devosiaceae; genus CAZNHG01. The sequence goes on from CAZNHG010000027.1 coordinate 10,299, forward strand.
GGGTGCGTGCCGACCTCGCGGGGCAGGGCCAGGAGCCTGAGCGCCTTTTCGAGGTCCATGTCAGCCGGATCCCAACCCTTGGGCAGGCTGGAGCGCTTGGCCTCCTTGCCGCCGTCGCCGCGCTGGACATAGGGGCCGAAGCGGCCCGACTTGAGATAGACCGTCTCGCCTGTGTCCGGATCCACGCCGAGTTCGCCATCACCGCTGGACTGATCGTTCTGGCCGTTGACGGCATCGGCGAGCTGGGCGGTGTGCTTGCACTCGGGATAGTTCGAACAGCCAATGAAGGCGCCGAACTTGCCCAGTTTCAAAGAGAGCTGACCGGTGCCGCAGGTCGGGCACTGGCGCGGGTCGCTCCCGTCCTCGCGCGGGGGGAAGATATGATCGCCCAGAAGCTCGTTCAGTGCGTCGAGCACTTCGGAGACGCGCAGGTCCTTGGTCTCCGCCGTATGGGCGGAGAAATCTTCCCAGAACTCGCGCAGCACATCCTTGTAGGCCACGTCGCCCGAGGAAATCTGGTCGAGCTGCTCCTCGAGATTGGCGGTGAAGCCGAACTCGACATACTTGGTGAAGAAACTCTCGAGGAAGGCGGTAACCAGCCGGCCGCGATCCTCCGGAATGAGTGCGCGCTTTTCCAGCCGCACATAGTCGCGGTCGCGCAGCACCGAGATCGTGGCGGCGTAGGTCGACGGCCGGCCGATGCCCAGCTCCTCCATCTTGCGGATGAGGCTGGCTTCGGTGAAGCGCGGGGGCGGCTGGGTGAAATGCTGCTCGATATCGCACTTCTCGAGCGCCGGCGTGTCGCCCTCGGCCAGCGGTGGCAGCTCGCGGCTGTCGGAATCGTCGTCCTGCTTGTTGTCGTCCGGTGTCTGAACGCCGTAGAGCTTGAGAAAGCCGGGGAAGGTAACCACGGACCCGGTGGCGCGCAGCGTCATCTCGCGGTCAGCACCCTCGACGGAGATGTCGGCGGTGGTGCGTTCGATCTCGGCAGCCTTCATCTGGCTGGCGAGGGTGCGCCGCCAGATCAGGCCGTAGAGCTTGAGCTGATCGGAATCGATCTTGAGGCCGTCCGGGTTGACGGCAAGGTCCGTGGGCCTGATCGCCTCGTGCGCTTCCTGCGCGTTCTTGGCCTTGGTCTGATAGAGCCGCGGCTTTTCGGGCAGATAATCCTTGCCGAACTCGTTAACGATGGCGTCGCGCGCCTGATCGATCCCTTCGGGCGCGATCTGTACGGCGTCAGTACGCATATAGGTGATGCGCCCGTCCTCGTAGAGACGCTGGGCGATCTGCATGGTGCGCGAGGGGGAGAAGCCCAGCCGGCTCGAGGCATCCTGCTGCAGGGTCGAGGTGGTGAACGGAGCGTAGGGGTTCCGCTTGGTCGGCTTGCGCTCGACATTCTCGACGCGGAACTTTCCGCTCTCGATGGCCTTTTGTAGCTTTCCGGCGTCCTCGCCGTTGCCGATATCGAGCTTGTCGAGCTTCTTGCCGTCCAGCGCATGAAGGCGCGCCTCGAACGGTTTGTCCTTCTCGTTCAGCGTCGCCAGAACACTCCAGTATTCCTGGGGCTTGAACTTCTCGATCTCGGATTCGCGGTCGCACACCAGCCGGAGCGCGACCGACTGCACTCGGCCCGCCGAACGCGACCCCGGCAGCTTGCGCCACAGGATGGGGGAAAGGGTGAAACCCACGAGATAGTCCAGCGCCCGGCGCGCCAGGTAGGCGTTGACCAGTTCGTCGTCGATCTCGCGCGGATGCTTCATCGCCTCGGTCACGGCGGACTTGGTGATGGCGTTGAACACGACGCGCTTGACCGGCTTGTCCTTGAGCGCCTTCTTGTCCCTGAGCACGTCGAGCACGTGCCAGGAAATCGCCTCGCCTTCGCGATCGGGGTCCGTCGCCAGAATCAGTTCGTCCGCGTCCTTGACCGCCTTGGCGATATCGTTGACACGCTTTTTTGCCGCCGAATCCACTTCCCAGGACATGGCGAAATCCTCGTCGGGGCGCACCGAGCCGTCCTTGGATGGCAGGTCGCGCACATGCCCGAAACTGGCCAATACCTCGTATTCGTTGCCGAGATACTTGTTGATTGTCTTGGCCTTTGCCGGGCTTTCGACGATGACGACCTTCATGCCACTACTACTCCGAGGAAAAGGGCGCTGCCCGTTGTGAGGAGGGCGCGCGAACGGCCATTTCTGCTGCTGATTTTGGCCGGATCGATGGGTGCGCAAGATGGTGACTAGTCGTGCACCTGTCAATCGGGCGCCCCACAAATGCCCGTTATTGTCTGAGGGCCACGAGCTGTCCGCTGGCCCATTCGAGCCGCCCTGCAAGGTCGAATTCCATCAGCATGGTCTGCACCGCCGAGGCGGACAATCCGGTCTGCTGGATCAGCTCGTCGACAGCGACGGGAGTGACGCTGAGCGCCTCCGTCAGCCGCGTGCGCTCGTCGTCGGAAGGCTCGTCGTCCATCGCACCTTCAGTCGGGTCGTGGGCGAAGTCGAGCACGTCGTTGTCCTCGAACAGCGTGGCACGCGCCGGATCCGTGGTGGCAAGGCTCTCGACAATGTCAGGGGCGCCGGTGATCAGCGTTGCGCCTTCGCGGATCAGGCTGTTGGCGCCTTCCGCGCGCGGGTCGAGCGGCGAGCCGGGCACTGCGAACACCTCCCGGTCCTGCTCGAGCGCCAGCCGCGCGGTGATGAGCGATCCGCTGCGTTTGGCCGCCTCGACCACAACGATCCCTAGCGAAACACCCGACACCAGCCGGTTGCGGCGCGGGAAATCGCGGGCACGCGGCTCCCAACCCAGCGGCATTTCCGTGATCAGCGCCCCGCCATGTTCGACGATCGAATCCGCCAGTCCGCGGTTTTCCTCGGGGTAGAGCTTGTCGAGCCCGCCGGCCATGACAGCAACGGTGCCGCTCGCCAGAGTTGCCGCATGCGCGGCGGCGTCGATGCCGCGGGCCAGTCCGGACACGACGACATAGCCGGCGTCGCCCAGGTCGCCGGCCACCAGTTTCGTCATGCGCTGGCCGGCCGCCGAGGCGTTGCGGGCACCCACGATACCCACGGTCCGGTTCCAGTCGAGATTGGCCCCACCCTTGATAGTCAGCATGGGCGGAGCGCCGGATATGTAGCGCAACAGGGCGGGGTAGTCGGGCTCGCCCGTGGCGACGATGCGCGCGCCCATATCGATTACGGCAGCGATCTCATCCTCGATCCGCGAGCGGGAAGGGGGCTCGAGGGCGGTCGAGCGGCCGCCCCGGCGGCTGAGATGCGGCAGGTTCTCGAGCGCTGCGGCAGCCGAGCCGAAGCGCTTGAGAAGGCGGCGGAAGGTCGCGGGACCGACATTGTCCGTGCGGATCAGGCGCAGCCAGTCGACGCGCTGTTCGGGTGATAGCTCCGTTGCGTTCGTCTCACCCATGGGACCTCGTCACTTCGCGCCGATCGTGGGTTCGGTTCCGTCCAGGAGCCGGGAGATGTTCTGCCGGTGCGTGTAGATCAGCAAAAGGCTCATCGCGGCGGTAGCCCCCGCAAGGTGCGGGCCCGACAGCACATAGGCGAAGACCGGTGCCGTTCCCGCCGCCGTCAGCGCGGCCAGCGAGGACAGGCGACGAACGAGGGCAATGAACAGCCAGACGGCGCAAAAGATCAGCCCCACCATCCAGTGGATGGCGAGCAGAGTGCCGATATAGGTCGCCACGCCCTTGCCGCCCTTGAAGCCGAGCCAGACGGGGAAGATGTGCCCGATGAACGCGCCGACGCCGGCGAGCGAGTACGCGAGCGGCGGGTCGGGCACGATGAACCGGATGATGAGAACGGCCACGGCACCCTTGCCGGCATCGCCCAGAAGCGTTGCCGCCGCCAGCCAGCGGTTGCCGGTGCGCAAAACGTTGGTCGCCCCGATATTGCCCGAACCGATGTCGCGCACGTCGCCCAGCCCGGCGAGGCGTGTCAGCACGAGGCCGAAGGGAATCGCGCCCAGCAGATAGCCGAAAACGACCGCGAGCGCAGCGGGCAGAAGCAGCGTGTCGGGAGTCATCGCGCGCCCTCGTCGTGGTTGAACACCTCCGCTCCAGCCACGAAGGTTCGCATCACCTTGCCCGAGAACCGGGCCCCCTCGAAGGTCGTGTTGCGCGACCGCGAGCGCAGGTCCTCCTCGTGCAGGACCCAGGGATAGTCGAGATCGACAAGGATCATGTCGGCAGGCGCCCCCTTGCGCAGCCGGCCCGCGTCGAGTCCGAGAATGTCGGCCGGTCTGCTTGTCATCGTGCGCAACAGGGTCACAAGATCGATATCGCCAGCGTGCACCAGCCGCAGGGCGGCGGGCAAGAGCGTTTCCAGCCCCACCGCACCATCCGCCGCCTCGGCGAAGGGCTGGCGCTTGACCTCCGAGTCCTGGGGGTCGTGCGCAGAGTGGATGACGTCGATGGCCCCCGACTTGATCCCGGCGACGATCGCCTGCCGGTCGTCCTCGCTGCGCAGTGGCGGGGCCAGTTTGAAGAAGGTGCGGTAGGAGCCGATGTCGTGTTCGTTGAGGGCGACGTTGTTGACGGAGGTCCCCACGGAGATATTCCGCGCGTTCTGACGATGCCGCGCGACGATATCGACCGCCGCAGCGCAGGAAATCTGCGCGGCGTGATAGCGTACACCTGTCAATGCCGCGAGTTGCAGGTCGCGTTCGAGCGGGATGGTTTCAGCTTCCCGCGGAATACCCCGCAGGCCGAGGCCTGTCGCCATCAGCCCCTCGTTCATCACGCCATCGGCCGAAAGCCCCGCGTCGGAGACGTGATTGACCACCGGCATGCCGAAGTTCGCGGCGTAGGTAAAGGCGGCCCGCAGCAGGGCGGTGTTGCCCAGGGAGGTGCGCCCGTCCGTGAAGCAGATCGCGCCCGCTTCCTGCAGAAGTCCGAATTCGGTGATCTCCTCGCCGGCCAGCCGCCGCGTGATCGCGGCTGACGGCAGGATGTTGACCTTGGCCGTCGCCTTGGCGCGGCGGATGAGGAAGTCGACGAGCGAACTGTCATCGACCACCGGCCTGGTATCCGGCATGCAGACGAAACTCGTCACGCCACCGGCCGCAGCGGCTTCCGAGGCGCTGGCAAGGGTCTCGCGATATTCGTGGCCCGGCTCGCCGGTGAAGACACGCATGTCGATCAGGCCCGGCGCCAGGATCCTGCCCCTGGCATCGATCCGCTCCGCATCCTCCGGCACGCCGGGAGCCTTGCCCTCGGTGACATCGGAAATGACACCGTCTTCGACCAGCAACGCACCCGGCGCATCGCGCTCGGTGGCCGGATCGACGATACGGGCGTTTTCGATCACCAATGGCCGGGTCATGCGGGCACCTGAGCGTCTTCGCCGAGAAGGGCATCGAGAACGGCCATCCGGACGGCCACACCCATCTCGACCTGTTCGTTGATCACCGATTGCGTGCCGTCAGCGATGGCCGGGTCGATTTCGACGCCGCGGTTCATCGGGCCGGGGTGCATGACGAGGGCGCCGGGGTTGGCATGGGCCAGTTTTTCGGCGTCGAGACCGTAGAACTTGAAGTACTCGCGGACCGAGGGGATCATCTTTCCCGCGGCACGCTCATGCTGGAGGCGCAGCATCATCACGACGTCAGCGCCCTCCAGACCTTCCGCCATGTCGGTGAACACCTCCGCCGCCATGTCCTCGACGCCCAGCGGCAGCAGGGTGCGTGGGGCAACGACGCGCGTGCGGGCGTTCATGGCGTTCAGAAGGATCAGGTTGGAACGGGCGACGCGCGAGTTGGCGACATCGCCGCAAATCGCCACCGTCAGCCCGTTCAGTCGCCCCAGATGCCGGCGGATGGTCAGCGCATCGAGAAGCGCCTGGGTGGGGTGCTCGTGTGCGCCGTCGCCGGCGTTGATCACCGAACAGCCGACCTTTTGCGACAAGAGTTCGACCGCACCGGCGGAGGCGTGGCGGACCACGATGACGTCCGGCTGCATGGCGTTGAGCGTCGCTGCGGTGTCGATCAGGGTTTCCCCTTTCGCTACCGAGGACGTTTTCACCGACATGTTCACCACGGTGGCGCCGAGGCGCTTGCCGGCGATCTCGAAACTTGCCTGCGTGCGTGTTGAATTCTCGAAGAACAGGTTGATGTGAGTCTTGCCGCTCAGGGTCGGGTGGACCTTCCGCGGCTGGCGCGAGATGGGCACCATGGCGTCCGCCCTGTCGAGCAGATCGACGATCTCCACGGGGTGGAGCTGGGCGATGCCGAGCAAATGACGATGGGGGAAGGGAAGGAAGGTGCGGTCGTCGTCTGGCGTGTCGCTGGCCATGCCGTCAGGTCCCGTTCAATTCACGCGTGCCTACCCCAAGGGCGCGGACCCGGCAAGCCCCGTCGGGTCCATACACAGAGATTTCCGCGCTCTGGCCCCGGGATTTCAACTCCCGCTTGCGGAATCGCGCCGCAATCTTTCGAGTGCCCCCTGCAGGATGTAGCTCGCCGCCAGCTTGTCGACCACCTCGGCCCGGCGCGCCCGCGAGACGTCGGCATCCACGAGGGTGCGGGTGACGGCGCTGGTGGACAGGCGTTCGTCCCAGAAGACGATGGGTATCGCGATGCGCGGGGCCAGGTTGCGGGCGAAGGCACGGGTGGACTGGACACGCGGGCCTTCCGAGCCGTCCATGTTGAGCGGCAGTCCGAGGACGATGCCGACCGGATTGTTGTCGGCGATCAGACGGTCGAGCTCCTCGGCGTCCCTGGTGAACTTGGTGCGCCGGATGGTCTCGAGCGGCGTCGCGCTGTAGCGCACGGCGTCGGAGATCGCCACGCCGATCGTCTTGGTGCCGAGGTCGAGCCCCATCAGCTTGCCGGCGGGCGGCAGGTCCGCGAGGGGGTTGTGCACGTCTTCATTGTCCATGCCGAAGGCTTTAGCAGGCGCATGCGTTGCGGTCATCCTGAATTGCACCTATCAGTTCGCGTGCATGACGAGGATGAAGCGATGCGTATAACCTGGTTCGGCGGCGGTACGTTCAGAATCTATGTCGGCGGGCGGATCGTGGTGACCGATCCCGACGGCGCCCCGGCGGGTGTCGACCGGCACGAACTGGCGGCTGCAGCCGATCACATCGTGAGGCCGGGGCAGGGCGACCTGCCGGAGATCGATCCCGCGGCCTGGTGCCGCCGTCGGCCGCAGCGGGTGATCGACGTGCCGGGCGAGGACATCTTCGGTCTCCATGTCCTGCCGGGCGGCGGCTTGTTCATCGACGAGCCGGAGGAGGGGCCGCTGATCGCCACACCTGCGGGCGTTACCACCTGGGACCGGTTCGCCGACGAGGGGGCGGTTGCCGTTTTTGGCGACGCGGAAGCCGTCGCCACCGATATCCGTGCGCTCATGGCAACGGCACGGCCGCGTCTCGTGGCCATCGCCGCCTCCCGTTTCTCGGGTGACCAGTTCCGCGCTCTCGCCGATATCGGCGGTGGCGGCGCACTGCTCGTTCTCGAGCCGGGACTGGCGGTGGAAGCCTGAGTTGCGGAGCGTGTCGTTCTCTGTTGCAAGCCGCGTTGCGGCATTGCTACAAGCACTCCGAACAAAGCGTGGGGATCCCCGCAAGCCGCAGGAGAAACAACCATGTCGGTAGATGCCGATACCGTGAAGCGGATTGGCCAGCTGGCCCGTATCCGCATTGGCGACAACGAGGTGGCCTCGCTCGAGGGCGAACTGAATACGATTCTCGGCTTCGTCGAGCAGCTCAACGAGGTTGACGTCGAAGGCGTGGATCCGATGACCTCGGTCATGCCCATGTCGCTGCGCCGCCGCACCGACGAGGTGACGGCGGGAGGCGAGCCGGAGAAGGTCGTTGCCAACGCGCCGTTGTCGGAAGATAACTTCTTCATGGTACCCAAAGTCGTCGAGTAGCGTGACGTGCCGGTTTCCATCGCCATCGAGACGCCGTTGCAGGACGAGGTGCGGGCTCTTGTCGAGGAGCTGAACACGCACCTGCTGCCATTGTCGCCGGTGGAATTCCAGTTCGGGATACCGGTCGAGGAAATGGCGCATGCCGATACGCACGTCTTCGTCGCCAGGAATGAAGAGGGACGGGCTGTCGGCATGGGGGCGCTGAAGGTGCACGGCGGCGACCTCGGGGAGATCAAGCGCATGTACACGCTTCCCGAAGTCCGCGGCCAACGCATCGGGCGCGCCATTCTCGACGCGATTACCGCCGAGGCGCGCCGGCTCGGGATCGGCAAGCTGGTTCTGGAGACCGGGAACAACGAATTCTTTGCCGATGCCTGGCGCCTGTACGAACGCTATGGCTTCAACAGATGTGGTGCCGTTCTGGACTACCCGGACAGCGGCCACTCCGCCTTTTTCGAACGTGCCCTGTAGAGGGCGAAGAAGAGTTAGGACCCTTTCGTGTCTGATCTGACCAAACTCAGCCTTGCCGCCACGCGTGACGGCCTGAAGAACAAGGATTTCTCCTCCGCCGAGGTCACCGACGCCTATCTCGATGCCATCGAAGGCGCCAACGACAAGCTCAACGCCTATGTCGCCGTGACCGGCGATCAGGCGCGCGAGATGGCCAAGGCGAGTGACGCCAAGCTCGCCAGCGGCAGCGGCGGGGCGCTGGAAGGCGTTCCGCTGGGCATCAAGGACCTGTTCGCGACCGAGCATGTGCATACACAGGCAGCGAGCCACATCCTCGACGGCTTCAAGCCCGAGTACGAGTCCACCGTCACGACTAATCTGTGGCGGGACGGCGCGGTGATGCTGGGCAAGCTGAACATGGACGAGTTCGCCATGGGATCGTCCAACGAGACGTCGCACTACGGTCCGGTGATCAACCCCTGGCGCGCCAAGGGCAGCAACAAGGACCTGGTGCCCGGCGGTTCGTCCGGCGGGTCGGCTACGGCCGTTTCCGCCTGGCTGTGCGCCGGCGCGACGGCGACGGACACCGGCGGCTCGATCCGCCAGCCGGCGGCGTTTACCGGCACGGTGGGGATCAAGCCGACCTATGGCCGCTGCTCGCGCTGGGGCATCGTGGCGTTCGCGTCCTCGCTCGACCAGGCCGGCCCGATTACCCGTACGGTCGAGGATTCCGCGCTGCTGCTCAACTCGATGGCGGGGTTCGACGAGAAGGACTCCACCAGTGTCGACATGGCCGTTCCCGACTTCGCCGCCGCCGTCGAGCGCGGTGTGAAGGGCCTGACCATCGGCGTGCCGAAAGAGTACCGCATGGACGGCATGCCCGAAGAGATCGACAGACTCTGGCAGGAAGGCCTCGAGTGGCTCAAGGCGGAAGGCGCGACGATCAAGGACATCTCGCTGCCGCACACCAAGTACGCGCTGCCGGCCTACTACATCGTGGCGCCCGCCG
>CAZNHG010000028.1:0-403 GCA_964572555.1 uncultured Devosiaceae bacterium
AGAAGACGCCGTTCAACCCGTTCGACTTGACCAAGATCTGGCCGCTCAGCGATGTCCCGCTGATCGAGGTCGGCGAGTTCGTGCTCAACCGCAACGCCGACAATTACTTCAAGGAGATCGAGTACGCGGCATACAGCCCGTCCAACGTGGTGCCGGGGATTTCCTGGAGCCCGGACAAGATGCTGCAAGCGCGCATCTTCTCCTACGCCGACGCGCACCGCTATCGCCTGGGCACGCATTACGAGGCATTGCCGGTCAACGCGCCCAAATGCCCGGTCCACCACTATCACAAGGACGGGCCGATGCGGTTCTTCCAGCCCCTCACCGGCAACGTGGATGCCTATTACGAGCCCAATTCCTTCGACGGGGCGGCTGAGGATGCTGCCCGGGTCGAGCCGCCGCT
>CAZNHG010000028.1:413-19187 GCA_964572555.1 uncultured Devosiaceae bacterium
GCCGTCGAGGACGGCTCGGTCAAGGAGCCGCCCCTCAAGATCTCGGGCGATGCGGACCGGTACAACCACCGCGAGGGTAACGACGACTATGCCCAGCCCCGCGAGCTGCATGACAAGGTGATGAACGATGAGGAGCGCGCGCGCCTCTATCGCAACACCGCCGAGCACATGCACGGCGTGCCGGACGAGATCATCGAGCGTGTCCTGGCGCACTACGAGAAGATCAACCCGGCCTATGCCGAGGGTGTGCGCCGCGAGCGCGAAAATCTCAAGGCCACCGCACAGGCGGCCGAATAGGCGGCAACCGATTTCGCCGCACGATTCCCGGCCCCGGCGCGCAGTGCGTGCCGGGGTCTTTTCGTGTTCGGGCGGGGAACGGGCAAACAGATAAAATTTGAATCAAACGGAATCGGGCGTTTTCAACCCATGCACACACGGGTGGGGCATTACGAAAGCCGACAACGGCTGCGACGCCGGGAGGGTTTTGGGATGTCCGAGATGAAAGATGGCGCCAAGGCGTTTGCCAACTTTCGTGCGCTGAACAGCGAGGCGAATGACGGGGAGCGCGATCAGCTGTTCCGCAACATGGCGCAGCTGTTCTCCCACGTATCTGATGTGTGCGACGACGAGCAGGTCGCGCAGTACGACGAGGTCCTGTGCCGGCTCGCCGGGCTCGTCGAGGCGGAAGCGCGCTCGCACGTCGCTGGCGTTCTGGCCAAACTTGACCGGGCACCCGGCACCGTGGTGGTGCGGCTCGCCAACGACACGATCGACGTGGCGCGGCCGCTGCTGGAGTTCTCCAATGTCCTGTCCGACGACGACCTGATCGAGATCGCCAGCTCGCAGAGCGAGGAGCACCGCGTCGTGATCGCCGGCCGCGACGGCGTGGGCGAGCGCGTGGGTAATGCCATCGTCGACAAGGGCGGGCGCGATTCCGTGGTAAGCCTGTTGCGCAACAAGACCGCCCGTCTGGGAGGTGGAGCACTGGAAAGGCTCGTCGAACGCGCGGCCAAGGACGGCGAGATGGCCCAGGACCTGCGCAGCCGCAAGGAAATCGACTGGACCGAGATGCGCGCCGAGATCAGCGCCGCGGGCGGCAAGGTGCTCGAGCAGCTCGGCCTGGTGGAATCGAAGCCGGAGCGTGGTACGCTTGGCACCGTCAGCGCCGTTGTCTACAACCGCATCCGCAACAAGGCCGGGTTCAACGCCCGCGAGTGGAAGCTGTCCTGGAACCAGGTCAAGGCGCTCTCCGACCGCCGCCAGCTCGATATCCGCGCGCTCGAGCGGTTCGCGCGCTTCGGCTATGGCCATCATGCCGCCGCCGCGCTGACCATGATGATGAACCTGCCCCAGGAAGTGCTGCTCAAGTGGCTGGCAACGCAGGACTATGTCGCCATGACCGTGGCCTGCAAGGCGTTCGGCCTCTCCGGTGGGCTCTTCGAGGGGCTGGTGACCGTGCTGCCGTGGCGCGATTTCCCCTCGCGCGAGGAGGTCGCCAAGGTACGCGAGCACTTCGACGGCTTGAGTGCCGAGGAAGCAACAGGCATCTTCGAGCTGTGGCGCGCCCACGCTTTCCGCCGCCGCACGCCGGCAGAAGACCGGCAGGTGGGCGCCGCCTGAACGCGGCGATCCGTCGGGACCGGCGTCTCGCCGGTCACAACTTTTGACAAAACGGTCTGGACCTGACGGGGTTCGATCATATAAAGATATCTTTATATGATTGGAGAACGCCGTGTCAGGTCTCGATTCCTTTGTGCATATGCTCAGAGCGGCCGGGGAAGTAACCCGATTGCGCCTGCTCGCCCTGCTGGCGACGGGTGAGTTGTCCGTGAAGGATCTGACCGAAATCCTCGACCAGAGCCAGCCCCGCGTTTCCCGGCACCTCAAGCTGCTGGCGGAGGCGGGGTTGATCGAGCGCTACGCCGAAGGCGCGTGGGCCTACTACGGCCTGGCGCGCGAGGGCGAGGCGGCCGAGCTGGCCCAGCATCTCGTCGATCAGCTTGACGGCGAGGATCCGCAGGTCGCCAACGACCTTGACCGGCTGCGGGCGGTTCGCGAAACCCAGCGTGAACAGGCCGCGGCCTACTTCGCCAAGGTGGCGCAAAGCTGGGACTTCCTGCGCAGCCTGCACGTGCCCGAGGAGGCGGTGGAAGCCGCCATCGCCGAACGCGTGGGCGAACGCAGGGTCAATTTCCTGCTCGATCTGGGCACGGGCACCGGGCGCATGCTCGAGCTGTTGTCCGACAAGTACCGGCGGGGGCTGGGTATCGACTCCAGCCGGGAAATGGCGGCGGTGGCGCGGGCCAAGCTGGTGGACTCCGATATCGGGCACGCGCAGGTGCGCCTGGGAGACATCGCGGACCTCGATTCGGGCATCGGCCTGGCCGACCTCATCGTGATCCACCAGGTGCTGCACTATTTCGACGACCCGGGTCAGATGCTGGCGGCGGCACGCCGCGCCCTGGCGCCGGGCGGGGAGGTCATCATCGTCGATTTCGCCCCGCACGATCTCGAATTCCTGCGCGCCGACCACGCGCATCGCCGCCTGGGGCTCTCCCACGACCAGATGGAGAGCTGGGCGGCGGACGCCGATCTGACGGTTGCCGAGTGCACCGAATTTCCGACCGAAACCGGGCCCGAGAGCCTGACCGTGTGTCTATGGACACTCAGAGACAATGAATCCGCAAGCCGGGGGAGAAAGACCGCATGACAGAATCCGCAACCCTAAGCCGTGAAAGCCACATGACCGATTCCACCAACGGCGACCGCGTGAGCCGTTTGCCAGGCGAAAAGCGCCCCAAGCTGCAGTTCAGCTTCGAGTTCTTTCCGCCCAAGACCGACGAGGCGGAGGACCGCTTCTGGGGCGCCCTGCATCGTCTCGCCCCGCTCCAGCCGCGCTTCGTGTCGGTGACCTACGGCGCCGGCGGCTCGACCCGCGAGCGCACGCTGCGCATGGTCTCCAAGATCACCTCCGAAACCGGCATCAACGCCGCGGCACACCTGACCTGCGTCGGCGCCTCGCGCGACGAGGTCGACGAGGTCGTGCGCGGTTTCTCCGAGGCCGGCGTAAAGCGCATCGTGGCGCTGCGGGGTGACCCCAAGGAAGGTATCGGCGAGAAATTCGTGCCGCACCCCGATGGCTATGCCAGCGGCGCCGAACTCGTGGCCGGCCTGCGCAAGATCGGCGATTTCGACATTTCCGTCGCCGCCTATCCGGAAAAGCACCCGGAAAGCCCGACCTGGAACGACGAGATCGATAACCTCAAGCGCAAGATCGACAACGGTGCCAACCGCGCCATCACACAGATGTTCTTCGACAACGACGACTACTGGCGCTTCGTCGACCGCTGCGACAAGGCGGGCATCACGGCGCCGATTGTGCCGGGCATCCAGCCGATCCACAATTTCAAGCAGGTCGCCAACTTCGCCGGCAAGTGCGGCGCGGGGATTCCGCACTGGCTGCGCGAGCGCTTCGATGGGCTGGAGAACGACTCCGAGACCCATGCGTTGGTCGCCGCCGCGGTGGCGGCCGAACAGGTCACGGAACTGGTGGATCGCGGTGTGACCGAGTTCCACTTCTACACGATGAACCGCTCGGCGCTCGTCGTCGCGCTCGCCCGCATCCTGGGCCGCCGCGCTGCCTAGAAGCGATTCATTGGCGCCGGGGCACCGCCCCGGAGATTCGACAAGCTCCCGCAGGGCCAGCCCCCTGCGGGAGCTCTGTTTTTGCGCGCCAGCATTCCACAAAACGGCCACGTTTGCCGGGTTCTTTGGCGATGAGAGCGGGGGGCACCGCTTGAGAAGGATCGAGACATGACCCGGCACTGGACCGGATGGGTGGCGTGGAGTGCGCTCGCCGTTGTTGTCGGAATTCCGAGCGCCAACCTGGCGCTGTCGGGACAGGGCGACACCAGCCGGCAACAGGCTGTCAGCGCCTTGCAGTTCCAGCCTGAGACCGACGCGGAGACGCAACCGTTCTTCGGCCCGCCGATGGCCGGCGAGGATTTGACCGTGGACGAGGGTGAATTCATCGGCCCCATGCCGGCGGAGGCGGCGCCTGCGCCGGAGCCCGAGCCGGTACCGGAAACAGCAGCCGCACCTGAGCCTGAATCCGAAGCAACCGCGGACGCTCCGGTCGCGGCAACCGATGAAGCGGGAGACATCCCGCTGCAGCCCATGCCAACGACGTCCGACGGCGTACGCATCGTGGGCGATCCCGCCCTGGCGCGTATACCGGCCGATGACGAAAAGCCGGAGCGCGTGACACGGAACGTTCATCCCGACGCGCCCGCGCAGGCACAGGGTGCCGAAGCCGAAACCGCGGCTGCCGAACCGCTCGGCGATCCCATCCCGCTGCCGTTCCGCGTGGTGAATCTGCCGTCCGAAGACGGCGGCCAGCCTTATGACGCCAACGGCGACGGCATTGCCGACGAACCGATCCGCACGGCCTCCACGAATGCGGGCCGGGAGCAGGTCACGCCCGAAGCCGTTGCCCCCACGCCCATGCCCGCCGCCATGCGGCCGCCCGAGCCGGTCTACAGCCGGACGAGCGAGTCGACGCTCGAGGACGACGTGCGCCAGAGCCTGGCCAATATCCGTGCTGAACGTGCGCGGAACCGGGGCGTCGTTCCGCCCGCGCCCCCGAACGATATTGACGTTCTCGTGCCCCGGGATGAGGTGAATGTGCTGGTGCCCCAGCGCGAACTGCGCGGGAGCGGAACGTTCACCGATCCTTACAGGTACGAGCCGTCATCGCGCAGCCGCGTTATCGTCGAGGACGACTTTGCGGGCGACAGCCAGTTCTATCGCGAATGGTCACGGCAGAACAGTGCGGACCTGCCCGCGCGCCGCGGCAGCGGGGTGCGGCTGGATTTGCTCCGCTGACCGGCACGCGTTGAAATAATCGTTCAACGCGGCCCTTTTCATTTCGGGCACGCGCCCTACATTCGCACTCTCCAACGAGGGCGGGGTGCATGTCGGTCTGGACGCGAATAGGTGAATTCCTGGGATCCTTTTCCGAAGGCACGGGGCTGGCCGGTTCGGTCGGCGCCGCGCTCGATCCGGACAACTGGCTGCCGGGCGGGCACGATGCGGCGTTTACCCTGGCGCTTGTGGCGCTCTCGGCCAAGATGGCCGTTGCCGACGGCGTGGTGACACGCGCCGAGGTTCGGGCTTTCCGCAATACCGTCGAGATCCCGAAGGGCTCCGAATCACAGATCGAGTGGCTCTTCTCGCTGGCGCAGGAGGATGTGGCCGGCTACCAGTCCTACGCTCGCAAGATTCGTAAGCTTTTCGCCGAGAGTCCGGACACGCTGGAGCAGGTGCTGGTGGGGCTGTTCCACATCGCCTCTGCGGACGGCATGATCCACGAGAGCGAGTTCGATTACCTCAAGCAGGTCAGCGACATATTCGGTTTCGATGATCAAAGGTTCGAGGCCATCGCCGCCGCGCACATAGACGACCGCGAGCGCCGCGACCCCTATGTCGTGCTCGGCCTGATGCCGGACGCCCCCGACGAGGAAATCCGCCGCGTCTACAGGCGCCTCGTCGCCGAGCATCACCCCGACCGTATGATCGCCAAGGGAGTGCCCGAAGAGATGATGCAGATCGCGACGTCGCGCATGGCGGCGATCAACGCCGCCTACGAGGAAATCGCGCACCAGCGCGGACTTTGAGCGACCGGGCCCCGGCCTTGCGGCGGCCGCGCGCTATCTATACTAGATGGCCGGCCAGTTGACCGGGTAGCCGCTCCCGCTTTTGCGGGGGAGGAAAGTCCGGGCTCCACGGAAACACGGTGCCGGGTAACGCCCGGCGGGGGCGACCCTAGGGAAAGTGCCACAGAAAGCAAACTACCCGGCTTCCGGGCCGGGAAAAGGTGAAAGGGTGTGGTAAGAGCGCACCGCGGACCTGGCAACAGGGACGGCATGGTAAACCCCACCGGGAGCAAGACCGAATAGGGATGACGCGGGCGCCTTGGCGCTCAGCCTGTTTCCGGGCCAGTCATCCGGGTTGGTTGCACGAGGCGTCCGGCAACGGGCGTCCCAGATGAATGGCTACCACGTCGCGGGCTTCGGCTCGCGGCCTTACAGAACCCGGCTTACAGGTCAACTGGCGCTTCTCGCCGTCCGGGCCCATTCCCGGCGGCCACCGGGGCGGTGCCTATTGGGCCGGTGAAGCGTCCGTCGCACGGGCCGCGGCGACGAACACCACATAGGCGAAAATCAGAACGCCCAGGAACGTGATCAGCGAGCCAACCGGAATGAGCGGTCCGAGCGCGGTGGCGCCGAGGGGCTCGAAATAGAGCCCGGTGATCATCATCACGACGCCGAGGGTATACACGCCGTAGTGTGCGACCGGCAGTCGCCCCGTCGCCTTGGCCGGATTAAGCGCATAGTAGGTTCCGAACAGCGCGCTCGTTGCCCAGCCGAGAAGATTGGTGTGCGCATGAGCTCCGATCACGTTGTGGATACCGCCGATCCCCATCTGCAGGCCGACGCCAATGCCGATGACGAGAAACAGTATGGCTGTTTTGAAGAACAAATCAGAGATTGCGGGCATCGTGCACCTCTCCTTGCTATAATCGCGGAATGAAATTTCGGCGAAATTTCAGGACGAGGTTACAAAATACATGTTTCCATTGTGGGTGAAAACGACAAGTAACCTGAAAATTCAGGCTGTGTACTGGATGCGGCCGGGCAGACGGCGACTGCGGATCTGTAGAGCCAAGTCTACAGGCCAGTTGGCCAGTCTCTTCATGACCAACGAAGTCGCCGCCAGCAGCTCGCGGTCCTATTTCGCCGGCGTGGCCTGTGTTGGAACAGGGGCCTCGACGGGCGTGAACATCACATAGGCGAAGATCAGAACGCCGAGGAACGTGACGAGCGATCCCCCTGCGACGACAGGCTCGAATGCCGCATTGCCGAGCAGCAGGAAATAGAGCCCCACGATCATCACCACGACGCCGAAGGTATAGACGCCATAGTGCAGCATCGCGATGCGATTGGCCGCCTTGGCCGGATTGAGCGCATAGTACGTGCCGAACAACGCACTGGTCACCCAGCCGAGCAGGTTGATGTGCGCATGGGCGCCCACGACGTTGTGGATGCCGCTCATCGACATCTGCAGGCCGATGCCGATGCCGACGATGAGGAAGACGATGCCACTCTTGAAGAACAGGTCGGAGACTTTGGGCATGATATGTACCTCGAGTAAAAGAGCGGAAGGGAATTGAATTGCATCCGCCGCCCGAAGTCGAAAAGATACGCTTGTCTGCGCACTATTCAATAAGTATATGCCGCAGCGCCGATGTGTGAGCAGCGGCCGGCCCTGCCGGCACATTCCCTTCACATCGCTTGGGCAAAGTTCCCGCCAACCCTGTTTTGGGAAACAGAATATTAAAAGTCCGCATTGCAAGGTAACGCGATGTTGGGCGTACCGGCATCCCGGCCGGAGTGGAGTAGCAGTCGCAATGGGCCAATCGCACGGTGCTGAAACCGGCCATGGGCAACAGCCGCATGTGCCGGTCCTTCTCGCTGAGGTGCTCGCCGCACTTCAGCCGCTGGAGGGTGCGCACGTGGTCGACGGCACGTTCGGGGCGGGGGGATATGCGCGCGCGCTGCTCGAGGCGGGCGCCCGCGTAACGGGGATCGACCGGGATCCCGGCGTGCACGAACATGCCGCCGCGCTCGAAGCCGAATTCGGTAACGCCTTCAGTTTCGTGGCCGGACGGTTTTCCGAGCTGGACGAACTCGCCGCTTCGCCAGCCGACGGCGTGGTGCTCGACATCGGCGTGAGTTCCATGCAGCTCGACGATGCCGCCCGCGGCTTTTCCTTCATGCGCGAAGGTCCGCTCGACATGCGCATGAGCGGGGAAGGGCACTCCGCCGCCGACCTGGTGAACACGCTCGACCAGGCCGATCTCGCCACATTGCTGTTCGCGTTGGGCGAGGAGCGCAAGTCGCGCCGCATCGCCGCCGCGCTGGTCGAAGCGCGCGCCGGGCAGGCGATCACCACCACGACCCAACTCGCCGCGATCATCGAAAAGGCCATCGGGCGCAAGCCGGGCGACATGCATCCGGCGACCCGCAGCTTTCAGGCCCTGCGCATCGCGGTGAACGCCGAATTCGACCAGCTGGTCGAGGGGCTGTTCGCGG
This sequence comes from uncultured Devosiaceae bacterium, assembly GCA_964572555.1. Lineage (GTDB taxonomy): Bacteria > Pseudomonadota > Alphaproteobacteria > Rhizobiales > Devosiaceae > CAZNHG01. Next base: position 8,567 of record CAZNHG010000028.1, read on the forward strand.
CCGAACGGCTGCTGCCGGAAGGCGGGCGGCTGGCCGTCGTCACCTTCCACTCGCTCGAGGACCGGATCGTCAAGCGCTTCTTCGCGCCCGAAAAGACCGGCGCGCAGCAATCGCGTCACCTGCCGGAGGTTGCGGTCGAGGAGCCGCGCTGGCGCCAGGTCGCCAAGCCGCTAAAGCCGTCGAAGAGTGAAACCGAGCGCAATCCGCGCGCCCGTTCCGCAACGCTGCGCTGCGCCCGGCGGAGCGGCGCACCGGCGCGACCCGTTCGCTACGAAGGGCTTGGCGTGCCCGGTTTCCGGCTGCGGGGTGCCGCATGATCCGGGCGCTCAATATCATCCTGATGGTCACCAGCCTCATCATGCTAGTCGGGGTCTATGCGCTGAAGTACCAGACCGTCGACACCGCCAACGAAAAGCTGGAACTCGAGCGCACCATAGAGAAGCAGCGCAGCGAGCTATCGCTGCTCAAGGCCGAGTGGGCGTATCTCAATCAGCCCTCGCATATCGAGCCGATCGTCCGGCGGCACGAGGAGCGGCTGAACCTGCAGGTGGCGGATCAGGGCCAGTTCATGCGCATCGAGGACATTCCGATGCGCCCCTACGAAGCGGACAGTGAGGGGCTGACCGAACTCCTGAACTCTCTCGAGGACGGTGTCGACCCCATCGGCGAGCTGATCGAGGCGAACGCGCAATGAGTATCGGCAATATCGAGGCGCAGGAGCACATCAATCTTGAAGGGACGCGCAAGACGCGCGTGAACCTCACCCGCTCGCGCATCCACTGGGTGATGGTAGGGCTGATGGTCGGGCTTGCCCTTGTCGGCGCGCGGCTGGTGCAGCTCGGCTATGCGGCCACGGACCCGGGCTATCGCGGCCAGGAGCGCGATCTGGCGACCGCCAGCCGCCCACCCGTGCTCGACAGGAACGGGCGCGAGATGGCCGTCGACATCCGTGTTCCCTCTCTCTATGCGGAACCGCGGCGCATCATCAATGTCGACGAGGCGGTGGACAAGCTCTCCGGCGTTCTGCCCGAGCTCGACAGGGAATGGCTGCGCAAGCGCCTGACCGGGGACGAGTGGTTCGTCTGGCTGGCACGCGAGCTGACCCCGCAGCAGAAGGAACGCATCTTCCAGCTCGGCATACCGGGCATCGATTTCCGCACCGAAAGCCGGCGCTACTATCCGGCCAAGGGCGAGGTGGCGCACCTGATGGGCGGCGTGAACACGGACAATCGCGGCATTGCCGGGTTCGAGCGCAATCTCGACAACCAGGACGTCGCGCTCCTGCAGGACATCGGCCTGGCGCGCGGGCGCGATCTCGAACCGGTGCGCATGTCGGTCGACATGCGCATCCAGCACGTGCTCTACGACGAGTTGATGGACTCGCTGGAGCGCTACGACGCCAGGGGCGCGGGCGGGGTCATCATGAATGTGCATACCGGCGAAGTCGTCGCGCTCGCTTCGGTGCCGTCCTACGATCCCAACGATCCCGCCTCCGCGCTGCAGCCCTACGAAGGCGACAAGGGCGCGCGCATGAACAAGGTCACCGCGGGAACCTACGAGCTTGGATCGACCTTCAAGACCATCACGCTCGCCGGGGCGCTCGACAGCGGCAAGGTGCGGATCGACGATGAGTTCGATGCGCGCTTCCCGGTGCGGATCGGCGGCTACAGCATCGACGATTTCCACGCCAAGCACACCATCCTGAGCGTGCCCGAGATCTTCAAGTATTCCTCGAACATCGGCACGATCAAGATCATGCAGGCGCTGGGTAAGGACAACTACCGGTCCTTCCTGACACGCCTCGGCTTCGACGATCCGCTGCCGCTCGAGATTCCGGAGACCAAGCGCTCCAACATTCCCGACGAGTTCTCCGAGATCGGCGCGGCCACGGCCTCGTTCGGGGCCGGACTGGCGACGACGCCCATGCATATGGCGATCGCGGTCGCCTCTCTGGTCAATGGCGGCAATCATGTCCCGCCGACGCTCTACCCCCGCACCCGGGGCCAGGCGGAAACCCTGTACCGGCGCGTGGTGTCGGAGCACACCAGCGACCTCGTGCGCTACCTGCTGCGCCTCAACGCCACCGAGGGATCGGGATCGCACGCCAACAAGACCGCCGACGGCTACAGGATCGGCGGCAAGACCGGCACGGCCGAAAAGGTGGTCGATGGGCGCTACGACTCGACCAAGAACACGAACTTCTTCGCCTCGGCCTGGCCGCTCGACGACCCCCAGTACGCTATGGTGATAATGGTCGATGAGCCGCAGGCCGAGGACGAGCAATCCGGACACACCGCTGGCTGGAATGCCGGCGAGATGACGGGCCGCATCATCAAGCGCGCTTCGCCGCTTCTGGACATATATCCGAAATTTAACGAAGGCATGGATAAAGAGCTGGTCCCCGATATACTAAGGACCGCTTCGGGAGAGTAGGGTTTGACGTATACGCTGCCAGATTTGCTTGAGGGACTGATCGATGCGGGCAGCATCGAGGCGGTGACCGCGAGCGGAATTTGCGCCGACAGCCGCGCCATAACCGGTGGTGAAGTGTTCTTCGCCCTGCCGGGTACGCATGTGCACGGCGATACCTTCAGCGCTCAGGCCGTGGAGAACGGTGCCATCGCCATTGTGAGCGATCGCGCCGTCGTTCCCGATCCGGGTGTGGCCGTGGCGGTTGTGGACGATGTGCGCGCCGCCTATGCGAGGGCAGCCGCGAAAGTGGCCGGGCCGCAGCCCCGGCACCTGGCCGCGATCACCGGCACTAGCGGCAAGACGAGCATCGCCTCCTTCGTGCGCCAGATCTGGCAGTCCGCCGGCCTCAAGGGCGCGAGCGTGGGGACCCTCGGCGTCGAGGCGGGAGACAAGATCGCCACGCCCGGCGCGCTGACGACGCCGGACTCGCTGATCCTGCACAAGAGCCTGGCGGTTCTGAAATCCGGCGGTTTCGACCACGTCGTCCTCGAGGCGTCGAGCCACGGGCTCGATCAGCGCCGGCTGGACGGCATAAGTTTCGAGGCGGTGGGCTACTCCAACCTCAGCCACGACCATCTCGACTACCACGCCGACATGGACGAGTACCGCGAGGCCAAGCTGCGCCTGTTTCGCGAGCTCCTGGCCGGCGACGGCTCGGCGATCGTGAACTGTGACGATCCAGAGCACATGCCCTTCATGTTCGCCGCGCTCGACCGTGGCACGACGCTGTTGACCGTCGGCGCGGAAGGGGCGTTTTTCGAGATTTCCTCCGTTACCCCCGAAGGCATGGGCCAGCGCGTGACCGGCAAGCTGGTCGGCGAACCGGTGGACGTGCACTTGCCTCTGGTGGGGCGCTTCCAGGTCGACAACGCCGCGATGGCCGTCGCGCTCGCCATCGCGACCGGCGTGAAGAAGGAAAAGGCGGTTGCCGCGCTCGAAGGGCTCAAGGGCGCCAAGGGGCGGCTTGAGCACGTTGACCGGCATAACGGCGCCGACATCTTCGTGGACTACGCCCACAAGCCCGACGCGCTGGGCAAGGCGCTCGAGGCGCTGCGCCCCAATACCACCGGACGGCTTGCCGTGGTGTTCGGCTGCGGCGGCGACCGGGACCGCGCCAAGCGGCCCATGATGGGTAAGATCGCCACCGATCTCGCGGACCGCGTCTACGTGACCGACGACAACCCGCGCAACGAGGAGGCTGGTGCCATTCGCCGCGAGGTGATGGCCGCTGCGCCGGGCGCCACCGAGGTCCCCGACCGCGGGCAGGCCATTCTCGATGCCATGGGCGATCTGCACCCCGGTGACGTTCTGCTGATTGCCGGCAAGGGGCACGAGGACTACCAGATCATCGGCGAGGAAAAACTCGCCTTCTCCGACCATGATGTCGTCAAGCAGGCAGTGAAGGCCTGATCATGACGAAGCTTCACACGGTTGCCGAAATCGTTGCGGCGACCGGGGGGCGGGCCGTCAACGTCACCGCCGAAAGTGTCAAAAGCGTCTCCATCGACTCCCGCGATATCGCGCCGGGAGCCCTGTTCGTCGCCATCAAGGGTGACCGGCTCGACGGGCATGACTACGTGCGCGCGGCGATCGAGGCAGGGGCGGCGGCGGCGCTCGTGTCGGAAGATCGGGCGCAGGAATTTGCCGATCTGCCGGTCGTCGTCGTCCCGGATGCGTTCCAGGGACTGATCGAGCTGGCGAAGGCGGCCCGCGCGCGCAGCGCTGCAAAGATCGTTGCGGTCACCGGCAGTGCCGGCAAGACGACGACACGCGAGACGATCCGCATGGTGCTCGCCGAACATGGGCCCACCCATGCCGCGATCAAGAGCCTGAACAACCATTGGGGTGTGCCGCTGACGCTGGCGCGCCTGCCGCGCGACGCCGCCTACGGCGTTTTCGAGATCGGCATGAGCGCGCCCGGCGAGATCGTCCCGCTCACCGGGCTGGTGAAACCGGACATCGCCGTGATTACCACCATCGCGCCGGCACACATGGAGAATTTCGACTCTCTCGACGACATTGCCCGCGCAAAGGCGGAGATTTTTGCGGGACTGGGGGCGGACGGAACGGCCGTCGTCAATACCGATCACCCTTGTCTCGAGGTGCTCAGGGCCGAAGCCGGCAAGGCGGGCGTCGCGCATTTTGTGACCTATGGCGCTTCGGAAACGGCCGATGTGCGCATCACCGATGCGGCGCAGGTCGGGCAGGGCATGCAGGCAACCATAGTGCTCCCGGATGTGGACGTTCCACTCAAGCTCGCTTCGCCCGGCATGCACCGCCTCGCCAACGCGACTGCCGCGATGTGTGTGGCGCGCGCGGCCGGACTCGATCCCGCGGACGCAGCCCGGACGCTGGCGGGCTTCAGGGAACCGGACGGACGCGGCGCGATCCTCGAACTCGGTCCCCCGGGCAATCCGCTGACCGTGATCGACGAAAGCTACAACGCCAATCCCGTCTCGATGGCCGCCGCGCTCGAGGTGTTCGGTGCGACGGCGACCGGCGCGGCCCGGATCGTCGTGTTGGGAGACATGCTTGAACTCGGTTCCGAGAGCCCGCGGATGCACGCTGAACTCAAGCAGTTGGTTCTAAACGCCGAACCTACAAGGGTTTTTCTGGTCGGAACTGAAATGGCGCATCTGCGGGACGCACTCGGTGGCGTTGTTGACACCACCCATGCGGACAGCGTTGAGGATATCGCTCAAGCCCTCCTCGACAGCCTTGATTATGGCGATACAGTTATGGTCAAAGGGTCCAACAGCATAAAGCTTCATACTCTAGTCTCGCGGATTCGCGACCAGTTCGACACGGCGGCCGGGGAGCCCAAGGGGCCATAAACGCGCGGATCTCATGCTCTATTTTCTCGAAAACTTCAGCGATGTCCTCGGCCCCCTGAACGTGTTCCGGTTCCTTACCTTCCGCACCGGCGGTGCGGTGGTGACGGCGCTGTTCTTCGTCTTCCTGTTCGGCCCGGGAATGATCGACAAGCTGCGTATCAGGCAGGGGCATGGCCAGCCCATTCGCGAGGATGGGCCTGCGGGGCACCTGATCTCGAAAAAAGGCACGCCCACCATGGGCGGGCTGATGATCCTGTCGGGGACGGTCTGCTCGACCCTGTTCTGGGCGGACCTGTCGAACGCCTATGTCTGGGTGGTGATGCTGGTCACGGTCGGCTTCGGCGCCATAGGGCTCTATGACGACTACCTCAAGGTCAAGCGCACCTCGAACGCCGGCTTCGGCGGAAAGCAGCGGCTGGCTCTGGAAGCACTGATCGCCGGCGTTGCCTGCTTCGTCATCGCCCAGATGGGCGAGGGACCGTATTCGACCTCGCTCCTGTTCCCCTTCATCAAGGGGCTGGCACTCGACCTCGGCTGGTTCTTCGTCGCCTTCGGCGCCTTCGTCGTGGTGGCAGCCGGCAATTCGGTGAATCTGACGGACGGGCTCGACGGGCTCGCCATCGTCCCCGTGATGATCGCCTCCGCCAGTTTCGGCCTGATTTCCTATCTGGTGGGCAACCAGATATTCGCGGACTACCTGCTCATCAACTTCGTGCCCGGTACCGGTGAGCTGGCCGTGGTCTGCGGGGCGCTGATCGGGGCAGGGCTCGGTTTTCTGTGGTTCAACGCGCCACCCGCCCAGATATTCATGGGTGACACGGGCTCGCTGGCGCTCGGCGGCGCGCTGGGGTCCATCGCGGTGGCGACCAAGCACGAGATCGTTCTCGCCATGATCGGCGGCCTGTTTGTGCTCGAGACGGTGTCGGTGATCGTGCAGGTCGTCTCGTTCCGCTTGACGGGTAAGCGCGTATTCAAGATGGCGCCCATACACCACCACTTCGAGCACTTGGGATGGACCGAGTCCCAGATCGTGATCCGGTTCTGGATCATTTCCTTCGTGCTCGCCCTGATCGGGCTCTCCTCGCTCAAGCTGAGATAGTGATCTGGTAACCATATAGGGTGTAGGCTGGCCTGCAGTTTCCAGCGTATCGGGGACCGCCGGGCAGGGCGGTTGTGGTTCCAGTACATGTTTTCACGCGCGCGTAAGACGCCAATCGCGGAGTGGTGGTGGACAGTTGACCGCCAGCTCCTGCTTTGCCTCGGTTTGCTGCTGCTTTGCGGCATGACCCTGTCCTTCGCGGCCAGCCCGCCCGTGGCCGAGCGCCTCGAACTCTGGCCCTGGTACTTTGTTGTGCGCCACGTGCTGTTCACCCCGATCGCGTTCGGCGTTCTGGTGGCCACGTCCTTCCTCACCCCCCGGCATGCCCGGTTCAGCGCCCTGGCGGTGCTCATGGGCGGTATCGTGCTGATGGCGGCGACGCTCGTTGTCGGTGACGAGGCGAAAGGCGCCACGCGCTGGCTTTCCGTGTTCGGCGTGTCCCTGCAGCCCTCCGAATTCGTCAAACCGGCCTTTGCCGTCATTGCCGGGTGGTTGTTCTCCGAAAAGATGAAACGGCCCGACATGCCGGCGGGAACCATGGTCTTCGCCATTCTCGCAACGATCGTCTGCATCCTGCTGCTCCAGCCGGACATTGGCCAGACGGCCCTGATCCTCGGCACGTGGTCGGCGCTCCTGTTCCTCTCCGGGATTTCCTGGTGGGCGATCACGGCGCTGATCGCGGCCGGAACGGGCGGTGCTGTCGCGGCCTATTTCACTTTCCCGCACGTGGCGCGGCGTATCGACACGTTCCTCAATTCGGAGGGCGGCGGCGGCTATCAGGTCCAGAAGGCCCTGCAATCGCTCCTCGAAGGCGGCTGGTTCGGGCGCGGTCCGGGCGAAGCCATGGCCCGGCGCTACCTGCCGGACGCGCACGCCGACTTCGTGTTCTCGGCGGCTGCGGGCGAGTTCGGCATCCTGTTCTGCATGATGCTCGTGGTGCTGATCGGCACCATCATCTTCCGCGCATTGAGCGATGCACAGGCTCAGTCGAGCCTGTTCGCGCGTCTCGCCGCCGGGGCGCTCGCCATCCAGTTCGGACTGCAGGCCGGCATCAATCTCGCGGTGAACCTCAATCTCGTCCCGCCCAAGGGTATGACGCTGCCTTTCGTGTCCTATGGCGGCACATCGATGATTGCGGTGGCCTACGGCATGGGGCTAATGCTGGCGCTGACTCGAAAGAAACCGGAAGAACGGCTGCTCACGGGCCTTCCTGCCTATCGCGGCCATGAAGCCAGGCACGCATGAAAACATTCGTCCTGATGGCCGGCGGAACGGGCGGACACCTGTTTCCCGCCATGGCGCTCGCCGAGGAACTGCGGCGGCGCGGCCATCGCATTCACCTGATGACCGACGAGCGGGTAACCGGCTACGGCGGCAACTTCCCGGCGCGAGAGGTGCATATCGTGCCCTCGGCGACGCCGTCGCTGCGTAACCCGATCAAGCTGCTCGGGGCGGGGATGCGCATCCTCGCCGGCACCCTCGTCGCGTGGCAGCACCTGCGCGGCATCAAGCCGGATGCGGTCGTCGGCTTCGGCGGCTATCCCGTGTTTCCGCCATTCCTCGCTGCGCGCCTGCTGCGCATTCCCGGCGTCCTGCACGAGCAGAATGCGGTCCTTGGGCGCGCCAATCGCGCGCTGGCGCGCCTCGCCAACGCGCTGGCGCTGAGCTTCGACGACACCAAATACGCCGACGCCTTCAAGGTGAAGAAGACGGTCACCGGCAACCCCGTGCGCGACCGTGTGCGCGAGGCAGCGGCGAAAGCGACATATGACACGCCGGGCGCGGATAGCGCCGTTCGCCTGCTCGTGTTCGGCGGTAGCCAGGGCGCGCGGGCTTTTGCCGATTTCGTGCCGCCCGCGCTCGCCGCTCTCAGCGAGGAGTCGCGCAAGCGCCTGCAGGTCACCCAGCAATGCCGTCCCGAGGACATGGAACGGGTGACCAACGCCTACCGCGACGCCAAGATCGGCGTCGAGCTGTCGAGCTTCTTCGAGGACCTGCCCGAGCGCATGGCCTCGTCGCACCTGGTGATCTGCCGCTCCGGCGCCTCGACAGTGGCCGAACTGGCCGTTCTCGGCCGTCCCGCGATCCTCGTGCCGCTGCCCGGATCGCTCGACGCCGACCAGAAGAACAACGCCGCTTTTCTGGAGCGGGCGGGCGGCGGATGGCTTGTCGACCAAGCCACTCTTTCACCGCAATCTCTTGCAACACGGCTCGACGGGCTGTTCAAGGACCCGAACCAGCTTGGCGAAGCCGCCGAAAAGGCGCGTGCGAAGGGGCAGCCGCAGGCCGTGGAACGGCTCGCGGATCTCGCACAGACGGTCGCCGGCGCATGAGCGGGCCTGAAACGATAGGGGAAGTGACTTCATGAAAATGCCGCGCGACATCGGCCCGGTCCATTTCGTCGGTATCGGCGGGATCGGCATGAGCGGAATCGCGGAAATCCTGCACAGCCAGGGCTATACCGTGCGCGGTTCGGACGTGGCGGCGAACGCCAACGTCCAGCGCCTCAAGGACATGGGCATCGCCGTCGAAATCGGCCAGAAGGCTGAGAACCTCAAGGACGCCGCCGTTGTCGTCATCTCCTCGGCTATCCGCAAGGACAATCCCGAGCTGATCGCCGCCCGTGCCTCAGGACTGCCGGTCGTGCGCCGCGCCGAGATGCTTGCCGAGATCATGCGCTTCAAGAACGCCATCGCTGTCGGCGGCACCCACGGCAAGACGACGACGACCTCGCTCGTCTCCGCGCTGCTCGACGCCGGCGGGCTCGACCCCACCGTTATCAATGGCGGCATCATCAACGCCTACGGCACCAATGCCCGCGAAGGGCGCGGCGAGTGGATGGTCGTCGAGGCGGACGAGAGCGACGGCACCTTCGTCAAGCTGCCCGCGGACGTGGCGATCGTCACCAATGTCGACCCCGAGCATCTCGACCACTACGGGGGCTTCGAGGAGGTGCGGAAGGCCTTCGTCCAGTTCGTTGAAAATGTTCCCTTCTACGGCTTTGCCGTGATGTGCCTCGATCACCCCGAAGTGCAGGCGCTCGTCGGTGAGATCGAGGACCGGCGGGTCATCACCTACGGCCAGAACCTGCAATCGGACGTGCGCCTGTGCGACCTGAGGAACGAGGACGGGATTTCGCGCTTCTCCATCGAGATCCGTGACCGGATCACGCATGCCGAGCGGCGGATCGAGGACATCGAGCTGCCCATGCCGGGCCTGCACAACGCCATGAACGCCACGGCGGCAATCGCGGTGGCGGACCAGCTCAACGTGGCGGGAGAAGCCATCCGTGACGGCCTGAAGGGCTTTGGCGGAGTCAGGCGGCGCTTCACCCGGACGGGCGTGATCGAGGGCATCACCGTCATCGACGACTATGGCCACCACCCCGTCGAGATCACCTCGGTGCTGCGCGCGGCGCGCCAGTCCGCGCGGCGCGACGTGATCGCCGTGGTGCAGCCGCACCGCTACTCGCGCCTGAACGACCTGTTCGAGGAATTCGCGACCTGTTTCAACGATGCCGACACCATCGTGCTCGCGCCGGTCTATGCGGCGGGTGAGGAGCCCATCGAGGGCGTCAGCCACGAAGAGCTTGCTCTGCGTATCCGCGCGGGCGGGCATCGCGACGTGCGCATGATCGACGGCCCCGAGGCGCTGGCCCCGTTGATTGCCGACCGCGCGGCCGCCGGCGACTATGTCGTGTGCCTGGGCGCGGGCAACATTACCCAATGGGCGGTCAGCCTGCCGGGCGAGCTTGAAACGCTTCTGGGCGTGGAGACCACCGCATGAGTTTCCCCGACCTGTTGCCCGACCTCGGTCCCTGGATCGAGGAGATACGGGGCCGGCTGGTGCCGAACCAGCTCCTTTCCGAGTTCACCTGGTTCCGCGTGGGAGGTCCGGCGCAGCTGTTCTTTCAGCCTGCGGACGAGGAGGACCTCGCATTCTTCCTGAAAAACCTCGATCCGGAAATCAAGGTGACGGTGGTCGGCCTCGCCTCGAACCTCCTGATCCGGGAAGGCGGGCTCGAAGGCGTCGTCATCCGCCTGCCGGGACGCGGGTTCGGCGAGATCGAGGCGCTCGACGATTATCGCCTGCGTGTCGGCGCGGCCGTGCCGGACGTCAAGGTAGCGACCGCCGCCGCCGAGGCGGGGATCGACGGTCTCACTTTCTATCGCGGCATCCCCGGCGGCATCGGCGGGGCGCTCTACATGAACGCGGG
>CAZNHG010000029.1:0-15402 GCA_964572555.1 uncultured Devosiaceae bacterium
GCCGGCCGACCTGCTCTCGCTGTGGCATGGTGCGGCCGAACCGGACGCGGCGGCACCGCGCCCGGCCTGATTTGCACATGGCGTAAGCTGGAGCTTGTGTTCCGGTTCAATCGGAACGGACGATACTCTAGCGGATGCGCAGGCCCTCGGCGTCGAACAGCAGGGCCATGTCCGACGGAATAGATGCGGTGACGGCGTCGACATGCGTATCGCGATGCCCGGCTCCACGCTCGATGATGAGCTGTTCGCCACCGGTCGTGTTGGCGTAGGCGTAGCTCGTGCTGCCTAGGTGTTCGGCGACGTCGATCTCGATCCTGAGGTCGCAGTCGCCTTCGCCGGGCTCGCCGAAATGCTCGGGCCGCACACCCACCGTCACCGTACTGCCGGACTCAGGCAGGGAACCGGTGAGCGGCTTTTTCAACTTCACGGCGCCCTGATTGACGAGTTCCAGCGTGACGGCGCCCTCCGCCGCCTCGAGCACCCGCGCCGCCATGAAGTTCATCTTGGGCGAGCCCACGAACCCGGCGACGAACTGGTTGGCCGGATCGTCATAGAGATCGAGCGGCTTGCCCACCTGCTCGATATTGCCATCGCGCAGCACTACGATCTTGTCGGCGAGCGTCATCGCCTCGATCTGGTCGTGCGTGACATAGATCATCGTCGTGCCCAGCTCGGAATGGAGCCGCGAGACTTCGACTCGCATCTGCACGCGCAATTCCGCGTCGAGATTCGACAACGGTTCGTCGAACAGGAACACGGACGGCTCGCGCACGATGGCGCGGCCGATGGCGACGCGCTGGCGCTGGCCGCCGGAGAGCTGCTTGGGCCGCCGGCCGAGAAGCGTCTCGATGCGCAGGATCTCGGCGGCCCTGTGCACGCGCCGCTTGGTGTCGGCCTTGTCGTTGCCCGTCATGCGCAGCCCGAAGCTGAGGTTCTGCTCGACCGTCATGTGCGGGTAGAGTGCATAGGACTGGAAGACCATTGCCGTGCCGCGATCCGCCGGCTCGATGTCGTTCACGACCTGCCCGCCGATGGCGATCTCGCCTTCGGTGATGTCCTCGAGCCCGGCGATCATGCGCAGCAGCGTGGACTTGCCGCAGCCCGAGGGGCCGACGAATACGACGAACTCGCCGTCTTCGACGGCAAGGTTCGCGCCGTGGATGACCTCGGCAGTGCCAAAGCGCTTGACGACGTCGGTGAGTGTTACTCCCGCCATGGGCTGACGATCCCCTTTACTTGATGGCGCCGGCCGCGATGCCGGCGATGAAATAGCGCTGCAGGATGACGAAGACGGCGACCATCGGCGCGGTCAGCAACACGGCGCCGACCATGATGCCGCCCCACGACACGCGTGTGAGCCCGATCAGCGAGCCCAGCGCCACCGGGGCCGTCATCATCTCCGGATCGTTGTTGATGAGCAGCGGCCACAGATAGTTGTTCCACGAGGCGAGGAACAGGATGATGCACAGGGCGGCGAGCGTGGGGCGCGCCATCGGCATGGCGACAAACACGAAGATCCGCCACTCCTTTACGCCCTCGACCCGCGCGGCATCGAACAGGTCCCCCGGCATCATGGAGAACGCCTGGCGCATGAACAGGACACCCAACGAATTGAATAGCGGCGGCACGATCAGCGCGAACCAGGTGTTCGCCAGCCCGAAATCGCGGGCGACCATGATGAACTGCGGAATGACGACGACGAAATAGGGCAGGGTCAGCGTCGCCAGGATGATCGAAAGCACCGCACCCTTGCCGTGGAACTGGTAGCGCGCCAGCGCCCAGCCGGCCATCGAGGTCAGGGTGACCGAGGCAAGGGTGTAGACGAGCGCGACGACGATCGACACGAAGATGGTGCGCAGAAAGTTCGTGTCGGCCTGCAGCACCTGGAAGTTGTGCCAGAATTCTCCCGACGGGATCAGCCGGATCGCGGGGCTGAAGATGTCGGATTCCGGCAGGGTGGAGAACACCACCATCATCCAGATGGGGAACAGCCAGACCAGCGCCAGCGGTACGAGGAAGACGTGCAGGGCGATCGTGCGCCCGTTGCGGACAGCCGTTTTCGACCTCATTTCGGATCCCTCCCCAGAAACAGGTTGATCAGGGAAATGACCACGGCGAGCGCGGCGATCGTGTAGGCGACGGCCGATGCGTAGCCGAAGTTGAGAACCGTGAAGCCCTGCCGGTAGAGGAATAGCCCCAGCGTCTCCGTCGCGTTCCCCGGTCCGCCGCGATTGGTGATCAGGAACGGCTCGGCGAACAGCTGCATGGTGCCGATGACCGAAAGCACCACGCAGAACATGATGATCGGTCTCAGGAGCGGCAGGGTGATGAAGAAGAACTGCCGGGTCTTGGTCACCCGGTCGAGCGTGGCCGCCTCATAGACATCCTCGGGGATGGCCTGCAGGCCCGACAGGATGATGATGGCGTTATATCCCACCCAGCGCCAGGTCACCGCCATGATGATCAGCGCCATGGCTGCCGTGGGACTGGAGAACCAGGGCACGGCAGGCAGCCCGATCCCGGTGATCAGCTTGTTGATGATGCCGAAGTCGGCGTTGAACATCAGCCGGAACACCGCCGCATACGCCACCTCGCCAACCACGACCGGCGCGAAGAAGGCGAAACGCATGATGCCCCGCGCCTTGAGCAGCTGGGAATTGAGCAGCACTGCGAGCACCGTCGCCAGCGCGATCATCACCGGCACCTGGATGACGAGGATGACCAGCGTGTTCTGCAGCGCGTTCATGAAGGCCGGGTCGACGATCAGTCGGCCCCAGGTAACGCGCGGATTGAACGACCACGGCTGGATGCGGGTGGCCAGAAAACTGAGATAGAACGAGTTGATGATCGGCCATATCCAGAAGGCCGCGAAGATCAACAGGTATGGCGCCAGGAATCCATAGGCGGCGCGCGTACGCATGCGCATTCGGCTCGATCCTCCCCAACTCGCGATCGGCGCAAACAGGACGGCAGGCGGTTGGGTACCGCCTGCCGGTTACGGTTACTGCTGGACCGGCAGGCCCGTCACCAGCTCGATCTGGCTGGCTGCATCGTCGAGTGCGGCCTGCGCGCTTTCATAGCCGCCGTTGAGATACGAGGTCTGCACGTCCTGCATGATGGAATCCGCGTCGCCGAAGAACGGGGTGCCGCGGCTGGGCACGACGTCGTCGAGCGTACCAAGAATGGTTTCCCAGACGGGCTGACCGCCCCAGTAGTCGAGGCCTTCCTGCACGTACGGATCATCGAGCGCGGACAGGAGCGAGGGCACCAGCCCGTATTCTTTGAGCATGGTCACCTGACCCTCGTTGGTGCCGAGGGTGTAGTTCACATAGGCCCAGGCGGCTTCCTTGTTGTCCGAGTTGGAGGGGATGGCGAGCGACGAGCCGCCCAGGTTGGCGGCATGCGCGCCATCCGCGGTCATGCTCGGCATGGTGTAGACACCCCACTTGCCGGCGAGATCGGGCGAGGCCGAGCGCACGGTGCCCTCGTACCAGCCGCCATACATCTGCGAGGCGACGGTGCCGGCGGTGTTGTTCTGGATCTTCTCGTCCCAGTTGGCTGCTGTCATGATGCCTTCATCCACCATGCTCTTGACCACGTCGAGCGCCTCGACGCAGGCCGGCTGGTTGACGGTGATCGCCGAACCGTCCTGCGAGAAGTAGCCGCAGCCCTGCTCGTTGGAGATCATGCGGAACCATTCGGTATCCCCGTTGAGGTCGGCATTGGTCATCACGACGTTGTCGTTGGCTTCGGCGATGGCCTTTCCGGCCTCGATGAAATCGTCCCAGGTCTCGATGGTTTCGGGATCGACGCCGGCATTCTCGTAGTAGTCGCGCCGGTAGAACATCGCGACCGGCCCGGAATCCCAGGGCATGGCGTAGGCCTTGTCATCCACTTCAAGCTCGGTGCGCTTGAACTCGGGGAAGCCCGAGGCGATTTCCTCGGTATAGCCCAGCGTCCTGAGGTCGGTGAAGCAGTCGGGGAATTGCGCCCAGAAGATTTCCGCTTCGTGGTTCTCTATCGAGAGAACGTCCGGCAGCCCGGAGCCGCCGGCCGCACAGCCCGCCAGCGTGCGGTCGAACACCTGCTGGTTGCCGAGATCCTCGACGGTGACGGTGACGTCCGGATACTGCTCGTTGAAGCCGGCGATCGTGGACTCGAGCGACGATGCGGCGATGTTCCAGCTCCACACGGTAATCTCGCCCGATTGGGCGAGGGCCCCGGCCGGCGACATGGCAAATCCAAGCGCCAGCGCGGCGCAGCCAAGTGCGTAACGCATGTTGATCCTCCCTTTTCAGTTGCCCATCCTTCGGGCTGTACCTAGACTAGTCGGCACCGTGACGGCGTCACTCTGAAAGGGAAGGCGGAGTCGTTGGAAAGTAAGAAGCGCGGCAAGCGGTTCTGGGAGCCGGCGAAGAGCACCGTTGAAAAGGTCCCGAACGATCTCGTCGTGACGCGGGAGCAGCCCGGAGTGATGTATCGCCCGCACTGGCATGCCCAGGTCGAGGTCAACTACGTGGTTCGGGGGCAGGTCGTCTATCGCATGCACGACCACGACGTCACGCTCGACGAGGGCGATGTGTGCATCTTCTGGGGCGGGCTGCCGCATCAGGTAACCGATACGTCGGACGATCCGTACTTCGTCGCCATCCATCTGCCGCTGCTGCACTATTTCCGCCTGCGCCTGCCCGAGGAGATGCGCCACCAGCTCATGCATGGGGCGACGCTCAAGACCACGGCGAGCGATGCCGGCGACCGGGCCAATTTCAACCGGTGGGCCGGCTACATGGAGACCGGCGATGCCCAGCGCTGTGGCCACGCCATCGACGAGCTGCTGCTGCGCATCGAGCGCATCCAGTTCGAACCGTTCGAACTTCTCTCCTCGGGCGAGATGACGGTGGGCACCGCGCCGATGGACCAGCAGTCCTTTCGCAACATCGGCAGGATTTGCGCCTTCATCGCCGAGAACTTCCGCGACGATATCGATTCCGCCGACATTGCGTCCTACGCCGACATTCACCCCAAATACGCCATGAGCGTTTTCAAGAAGTCGACGGGCCTCACGCTCAATGAATACGTGAACCTGTTGCGCCTGAGCTATGCCCAGGCGCTCCTGATGCAGGGGGAGGACAACGTGCTGCGCGTGGCGATGGAGAGCGGCTTCGGCTCGCTCAGCGCCTTCAACAGCAGCTTCCGCAAGATATCCGGCGTCTCCCCGTCCGCTTTCCGCCGCGGCGCCCGCGCCCGGCTGAGCATGGACGAATTCCTCGCGGTGCCGGAGTCCGGACCCTAGGGCGCTTGCGCTAGCCGGTCAGGGCGACCCCGCCCGGGGCGAGGAACTGCCCGTCCAACCCGAACGGTCCGCAAAAGCCGGCCTTTTCGAGGTCGTAGGTGTCCGGGCTGTAGTTGAACACGAACGTCTTCGCCCCGTTCCGCCGCGTGCGCAGCCCCGCCGGAAGCTCCATGATATCGAGACCTGCCGCGGCCACGAGTGCCCTGGTGATGCGTGCGTGCGCCGCGTCGTCGAGCAGTCCGGCGAGATAGTGCAGCCCGCCTTGCTGCACCAGAACCGGCCACCCGTCATCGGTTTTCTCGAGGACGCCGGCGCGCGTCTCGACCTTGTCGAGCCATTGCTGCACGGCGCCACCGTTCCTGATCGGCACGGGCGTGTTAGGCGACAGCGAGGCAACACGGGCGACGGTGACGTCCAGAAGGTTGGCCGACAGGCCCGGCGGGAGGCTTGCAGGGATGGTGAAATTCCTGTCCCGCGAACCTGTTCGCGGGCCCACGACGCCGACCCCCCCGAAGCGCGACAACGCGCCGACAAGCTTATCCGGCCAGGCGAACAGGGCGGGCGCGAAGACCAGCTTGTAGGCGCCGAGGTCGTCCGTGTCCTTCGGGATCAGGTCGACGTTCAGCCCCAGCCGGCGCAATTGCCGGTACTGCGCGAGAACCGCGTCGTAGTGCGAAAAACCCTGCGATTGCGGCTGGATATCCCACGCCCAGGCGCTCTCGTAGTCGAAAACGATTGCACAATCCGCCGGCCCGCTGCCGGTTTCCGCGATGTGCTCCTTAGCCTCCGCGATCGCCTGGCTCGCTTCGGCGAGGCCCGGCGCCGGTTCGCCGTCGGGGCGCAGCAATCCGGCATGCATCTGCTCCTGCGCGAATGGCGCCTGCCGCCAGCGGAAATAGCTGATCGTTTCCGCGCCGTGTGCGAACCCTTCCAGCCCCCACAGCCGCACCATGCCGGGCAGGGGGTCGGCATTGTACTGTGCCCAGTTCACCGGCCCGGGCTGCTGCTCCATCACCCAGAACCGGCCAGCGCCCACGCTCCGGTAGAGATCGTGATGAAAGGCCTGCAGATCGGGGTCTCCCTGACGGGCATAGCGCGCCTTGCGCGGGCTCGCGCCCTCGCGCACCTCGACCTGTCCGATGGGATAGGAATCCCAGCTCGCCACGTCCATGCCCGCCCCGATCTCGAAGTGATCGAAACTGGTGTGGCCGGTCATGTAGTTGTGGGTGATCGGGATGGTGGGCGTGACCGCGCGGATCACCTCGACCTGCACCGCGTTGAAGGCGATCACCTGGTCCGAGGAGAAGCGGTGGAAGTCGAGCCAGTGTGCCGGCGCGGCATTGGTCAGGGTCAGGTTCGGCAGCTCGATCTGCTCGAAGTCGTTATATTCCATCGACCAGAACACGGTGCCCCACGCCGCGTTCAGCGTGTCGATGGTCCCGTATTTTTCTTTCAGCCATTTCCGGAACGCTGCAAGCGCCGTCGGCGAATAGGAGTGCGTGGAGTCGTGGCACCCATACTCGTTGTCGGTCTGCCACAGCGCCAGCGCGGGATGGTCCCTGATCGCCTCGGCGATGACCCGCGTTATGCGGGCGCATTCGGCGCGATATCCTTCATGCGCGAAGCAGTAGTGCCGGCGCGCACCGAACTTCATCGTCTGTCCGGCGCGGTTGACGATGAGCATGTCCGGCATTTCGTCGACGAGCCAGCGCGGCGGCGTGGCCGTGGGTGTGCCCATCACCACCTTCAGCCCGTGCGCATGCAGCACGTCCATGGCGCGGATCAGCCAGTCGAGACGAATATCCCCCCGCCGGGGCTCGATGCGGCTCCAGGCGAACTCGCCGATCCGCACATAGGTGATCCCCGCTGCGGCCATGCGCCGGGCGTCCTCGGCCCACGTCGCCTCAGGCCAGTGTTCGGGATAGTAGCAAACGCCCAGTGCCGGCTGCATGGCGAAACGTCTCCTCGTGGTTTTTGCGCGACACTAAGGGCGCCGGGCGCCCGGTTCCGCGCCCGCAGAAAGAAAGTCCTGCCGGAAAGTAAGATGGCGGCGCGATCGCGCCGCCAGGGGGCGTTCGCCGGAAGTGGCGCGCTCACCGCGTCGAGTGCGCGGAGTTCTCGCCTTTGGCGGCGGCACGCTTGTCGTCGTGCGTACGCCACAGGGAATAGAGCATGCCGGCCGCGAGGATGCCGAGCGTGACGGCGAGCGCGATCAGCGGGTCAATCTCGATGCCGATGGGCACCAGGAAGATCTTGATGCCGATCAACAGCAGCACCAGCGCCATGGCGTATTGCAGGTACTTGAAGCGGTTGATGGCGGCCGACAGCGCGAAATACAGCGAGCGCAGCCCCAGGATCGCGAAGATGTTCGAGGTGTAGACGATGAACGGATCACGCGTGACCGCGAAGATGGCCGGCACGCTGTCGACCGCGAAGATCACGTCGACCACCTCGATCATGGCCAGCGCCACCGCCAGCGGCGTCAGGTAGAGAACTGTCTTGCCCGCGTCATTGCTTTCGCGCACCACGAAATGTGTCCCGTGGAACTGCTTGGTGATGCGGAAGTGCTTGCGCAGGAAGCGCAGGACCGGATTGCTCTCCAGATCGTTGTAGTGCTCCTCCTCGTGGGTGAGCATCTTGATGCCGGTGAACACCAGGAACCCGCCGAACAGGAACAGCACCCACTCGAAGGCGTGAATGAGCGCAACGCCCGCCCCGATCATCAGGCCGCGGAAAACGATCACGCCGATAATGCCCCAGAACAGCACGCGGTGCTGATAGAGCCGCGGCACGCCGATGAAGGCGAATATGGCCGCAATAACGAAGACGTTGTCCATCGACAGGCTCTGTTCGATGACGTAGCCGGTGTAGAATTCCAGCCCCGCATCGCGCCCGCGCGCCGCCCACACCCAGGCGCCGAACAACACCGCCAGCACGACATAGAGCCCGTAAAGAAGAAAACTCTCCTTGGCCGTGATGACCCGCTCGGTGCGATGAAGGATGCCAAGGTCGAAAACAAGCACCGTGATCACGATCACGCTGAAAGCCAGCCAGAACCAGGCCGGGGTGCCCATGATATTGGAGAACAGAACGTCAGGTAACACAGTCATCGTCGGGCCACCGTCACTTGAGGAAGTGGTGCAATCCCGACATCACGAAAGAAGGTAACTCCTTTCGCCAGAGGGGCCCGCGATTGCCGTGCGCTTATCTATACCATAGCCAGGCGCTTGAAAAGTGGATGTTGAAAAAGTGAGTGGCGCAGGATCGGCGCCGAGGCCTTGTGCCCGCAAGAAA
This sequence comes from uncultured Devosiaceae bacterium, assembly GCA_964572555.1. Taxonomy (GTDB): domain Bacteria; phylum Pseudomonadota; class Alphaproteobacteria; order Rhizobiales; family Devosiaceae; genus CAZNHG01. Next base: position 8,588 of record CAZNHG010000029.1, read on the forward strand.
ACAGGGGACGCGGGCGCCCCCTGTCATCGGTTTTGTGAGGCCGCCTGGCGCTATTCGCAAGCGAAGCTCGCCGCGACGGCCGGATCGTCCCCGACATATTCGGCGTGCCCGGGATAGGGGCACAGCTTGCGGGTGATCCCGGCAAGGCCCGCTTCCCGTGCTTCCTGGTTGCTCTCGGTCACGCCGGCCGTGATCGGGCCGGGCTGTTCCCCGTTCTCGACCCAGTCCACCAGGGCGGTGAACATGTCGTAGTCGTCGGTCGAGGGACCGCCCGGACCGTGCGGCATGCCGGGTATCCGGTAGTAGCGTACGAAGGAAGCCGCCTCGCCGTCGTTGTTGGCGTCGAGCTTATCGTACCACTCGGTCGTGTCGACGATGGAGAACACCGGGTCGGACACGCCATGGAAGACGATCATCCTGCCCCCGCTCTCGCGGAAGCCGGCCAACTCGGGGTCGTTCGAACCCGGCGGCGTCATGACCTTCATGGCGGATTCTTCGAAGGTGCCGGTCGTCGCATGGATCTTTTCCGCATCCGTGTCGAAATCGAAGTCCAGGAGAAACTGCTCGAGCGCGTCGGGCGAGCCGCCGACCTCTGTGGGCGGCGTGGTGAAGATCTGCGCCAGCGATGACGCGCCCATCACCATGATCAGCGAGTTGTTGTCCCATGGCGGGATGCCGCTCTCGAGCTTCCAGAACCGCCAATCCCCGGAGGCGATGCCGCGATCCCAGTTCCAGTTCGCATAGAGCTGCTCACCGTCCGAATTCACCGGTCCGGCGTGGACGCGCTCGAGCGCGGCGACCTGATCCTGCGACAGGCAGGCGTCGGCATCGGCGCTCTCGCACGACAGTGACGCCGGATCGAATGCTTCCTGGCAGGCATCGGTCGCATTGATGATACCGTCCTCGAGCCCGTCCAGCGCGTCGCAGCTATCGAGAATCCTGCCCGCCACGAAATCGAGTTCGGCGCGGGAAAACGCCTGTTCGACGTCGTCGGAAACCTGCTTGAAGGACTGCACGTCCCAGGCGTGCTGGATCGCCGCCTTGGGCAGGTTGAAGCCGGGGTAGCCGGCCAGCAGGCCATCGAAGCTGTCCGGCATGCGCGCCGCCGCGACCATGGCGTGGCGTCCGCCATTGGAGCCGCCCACGCCGTACGTGTAGGCGATGTCCTCGCCGTAATAGGCGGTCACCATCGCCTCGGCGAGCGGATTGAGCGTTGCCACGGCGCCGTAGCCGTAGTTCATCCGCGCCTTGGGCTCGAACCCGAACCGCGCGCCGCCAGCGAGCCCCGCATCGGGGAAAGCATCGCCGGAGTGCCCGGCGTCGCTCGAGACGACGGCGTAGCCGCGGGACAGGGCGGTGTCGGTTTCGTCCCCGCTCAGAAGCGGGCCGACGGCCGGTTCCACGGCGCCGTCATTGCCGCCGTTGAACTGATGCACGAACCGCCCGTTCCAGTCGTCGGGCAAGCGCAACTCGAAGCCGATGGAGTAGGGTTTGCCATCGCTGCCCGTGCGCTCCTGCGCCGTCCCGTGCACGATGCAGTGGGGCAGGGGGCTTTCCTCGCCTTTAGGCGCGAGGGACGCATCGGTGATCGTCACATCCGCGACGCCGAGGGCTTCGGCAGTGATCTGGTCGCACGCAATGTCCTGCGCGGTTGCGGGCAGGCTTGCCGCCGCCAGCAGAACGCCACCCGCAAGGGCGGCCAATCTCGTTTCGGTCATTGTTCCTCCTCCTTGCGGCGCGCTCCTCGCATGCGTCGCCTTTGTTATATCGCATAACAAATAGGAGCCGTCAAAGACTGTGCATGCGTATCGGGCAAACTGTCGCCATGCTATGCGCCGATCCTCGCGGCGCCCGCATCCAACACCGTCGCAAGGAACGGAGCACGCCGATGCAGACGCGGATCTACAAACTGGAACCCGTGGCGGAACCCGGTGACCAGAACTGGGATCTCGCCGCCGACCAGGGTGTGGTAATCGTTCGGGCTGCGTCAGCCGGTCAGGCCCGCGCCATCGCCTCGCATGCAGAGGCGGCGGCCATGGGCAACACTCTCAATCCCGGCGCGACCCAGATCGAGGCAAGCGCCTTGTGGAACCCGGCCCTCTACCACGTCGCGCCCTATACGGGCGACGAATACCCGGCGGACGGGCCGCAGCAGGTTCTCAGCGCCAGTTTTACCGTGCCCCAGGGCTATGTGCCCGCGCGGGACTGATACCGCGGACGCGAAGCCGGAAGACTGCAACATCCAACCTCGAAACCGACCGCCTCGACAATAGCGTGCGCGCTGGCGCGAGGCCCTGTCGGGCGAAGTATCCGCTTTCCGTCCTATAATCGCCCTCCGCGTCCACACGCCGGGGTTTGATGAACGGTATCTGAATGCCCGTATCACGACCGGTTCAAACGCGGTCGGGCAGGCTGGTCCCCAACATCGAGTTGACCGCCCGAAAGAGGGGAGAGGGACCATGAAATACCAGATGACCGCTCAGCACGAAAAACTCCTGGTTGCCACGCTGGCAGGCCTGGTCATCGTTTGCGCCGCCGCGTTCGCCGTCACCCCGGCCAGCGCCGCCCAGGCCGAGGAAGATTATACGGTCGAGCGCCCCGGTGAGGTCACCGGCGTGGCGTGGTGGGACCAGCTCGACGTCCGCAAGTGGCCCTACTGGTACGCTGCCCCCACCGGCAGGCTCGAAGCCGGGGCCAACGTCTTCGTCGAGCGGTGCGCCCCCGCCGGGCAGGCATCCCGCTGGTGCCATGTCACCAGCGAGGGCACCAGTGGCTGGGTCAACGCGACCTATCTCGATATCGATCCCCTGTTCGCCGCCCAGTAGTCGCTTCAACCTTTCCTTCCCGACCTCCGTTGACTTTGCCCCGTCTTTTCCGCCACCTAGCGGCAAAAGGCGGGGATTTTTTCATGCAGGCCAATCCTGTGCTGGCCGAGGTCCGGCGCGGCAACTGGGTCGAAAACCGGCATCGCGGCGCGTTTCACGTCGTCGACGCTCGCGGCCATGTCGTCGCGACCGCAGGCGATGCCGCCCATCCGATCTTCCCGCGCTCGGCGATCAAGGCCATCCAGGCGCTGGCCATGTTCCGCTCCGGGGCGGTCGACATGTTCGGGCTCGATGATGAAGCTCTCGCGCTCGCCTGTGCCTCGCATATGGGCGAACCCGGCCACGTTGCCGGCGTCGCGCGCTTTCTCGAGCGTATCGGCTGCACCCTCGACGACCTCGAATGCGGGGCGCACCCGCCCACCAACGCGGCAGCCCGCAAGGCCCTCAGGGAAGCGGACGAGGCGCCGATGGCGCTGCACAACAACTGCTCGGGAAAGCACGCCGGCATGTTGGCTGTGGCGAAGGCTCTCGGTGCGCCCACGGCCGGGTACGTCGAGCGCGATCACCCCGCCCAGCAACTCGTGCGGGCCTGCATTGCCGATGTCATCGGCAGCGACCTGACGACGGACCGCTGTGGCACGGACGGCTGCTCCATCCCGACCTGGGCCGCGCCGCTCGAGGATTTCGCGGCGGGCTTCGCCCGCATGGCGGCTGCCGAAGACCTTGCCGACGACCTGGTCGCACCGTCCGCGCGCATCCTCGACGCCGCCACGGCCCACCCCTTCCTCATCCGCGGCACCGATACGCTCGATACCGATCTCATGGCAGCGTTCGCCGGCCGGTTGATGCTCAAGATCGGGGCGGAGGGCGTGTTTTGCGGCGCGGTCCGGAATCTCGGCCTCGGTTTCGCGCTCAAGATCGACGACGGCAACATGAAGGCGGCGGAAGTCGCCATTGCGGCGCTCATCGGTGCCATTGCCAAGCCCGACGAGCTGGAACGGGCTGCGCTCGGGGCCAGGGCCGTGCACACCCTGACCAACTGGCGCCGCATCGAGGTTGGGGCGATGACCGCGGCCGACGCGGTGCACCCGCGCCTCTAGATTGTCACGCGCCCCTTGTATGTCGGCACCGCGGCGTTAGGGTCGCGCCATCAACGATATCAACAGTATGCGAGGGGACCATGTCGGAAATCAGAGCCATTCTCGTCGAGAAATCCGATGACAGCTACACCGCCGGCCTGACGTCGATCGACACGGCCACCCTGCCCGAGGGCGACGTGACCGTCGACGTGTCCCACTCCACGCTCAACTACAAGGACGCCCTCGCGATCACCGGCAAGGGGCCGGTCGTGCGCCAGTTTCCCATGGTGCCGGGCATCGACTTCGCCGGTACCGTCGCCGACAGCGGCCATCCCGACTGGAAGCGCGGCGATCACGTCATTCTCAACGGGTGGGGGCTCGGCGAGTCCCGTCATGGCGGCTATGCCGAACAGGCCCGCGTTTCCGGCGATTGGCTGGTGAGCCTGCCGCCGGGAATGGAGGCCGAGCAGGCCATGGCCATCGGCACGGCCGGTTACACGGCGATGTTGTGCGTCATGGCGCTCGAGCACAATGGTGTCGCCCCGCACGACGGCGAAGTCCTCGTTACCGGCGCCTGCGGCGGTGTCGGCTCGGTTGCGGTTGCTCTGCTTGCCGCCAACAACTATCGCGTAATCGCGTCGACGGGCCGTGCCGAGGAGGAAGCGGATTATCTCAAGGGCCTCGGCGCACAGACCGTCATCCCGCGCGCGGAGTTGTCCGAGCCGGGCAAGCCGCTGGGCAAGGAGCGCTGGGCCGGTGCCATCGATACCGCAGGCAGCCACACCCTCGCGAATGCCTGTGCGAGCACCATGTATGGCGGTGCCGTGGCGGCCTGCGGCCTGGCGCAGGGCATGGACCTGCCCGCGACCGTCGCTCCCTTCATCCTGCGCGGGGTGACGTTGGCAGGCATCGACAGCGTGATGGCACCCATCGAGCGCCGGCAGGAAGCCTGGCAGCGGCTGGCGCGGGACCTCGACATGGAAAAGCTCGCCGCGATGACCAGCGAGGCCGGTTTGTCCGAGGTCGTGGGGGCGGCCGACGACCTGCTGAACGGCAAGGTGCGCGGGCGCCTGGTGATCGACATCTCCCGCTAGATGTGAGCTTTCAGGACAAGTGGATATCACTTGCCCGGCTCGAAAGCGCGACAACTCAATAACTTAGAGCTTCCGTTCCGATTCTGTCAGAACGGAAGCTCTGGACGGGCAGCGGTCAGCGCGGTGCGCTGACCGTGTTCCCCTCAATCGTAAGGTGTGCGAACTGATCGGGGTTGTCCGCCAGGTCGCTCCCCACTTGCTCGCGCCATGCGAACCCGCCAATGGCGATTTCTTCGGCTCGATGGATCATGTTTCCGGCGATGCGTGCGGCGCCCGCGCCGTCGGCGACGCTCACCCCGATGCCGATGCGGGCGTCGCCCACGATGTTGCCGCCCACCAGCACGTTCTCGAGATAGGGACCCCAGCCCGCGAGAATGCCGGGGCCGGGCACATTCTCGACCACGTTGCCGGTGATGGCGGTGTCCGCCTCCGCGAAGATGCCGGCCGGGCTCGTATCGGGATTGGTCGGCGAGGCCTTAAGGATATTGCGCACGATATTGCCGCTCACCACGGCCAGCCGCCCGCCTTCGTTGGAGTTGGTCACCGAAATCCCCAGTGCCGCGTCGTCGACGATATTGTTCGCGATGATCGAACCGGTGAAGGCGAACTCGGAGAATATCGCCACCTCGCGGCACCCCGTACACGTGTTGCCGCGGATCACGGCATTGCGCGTGGTGTTCACGCGTACCGCGGAGAAATCGCAATCGCTGATGGCGTTGTCGGCGATGATCACTTCGTCCGCGTTGAACGCATTGATCCCGTTGCCGTTCTGCCCATTGCCCGATTGCGAACCGATGCCCGAAATCCGGTTCTCCGTGACGATCGTGCCATCCGCACCCGGCTCGTGGCGCCACACGCGAATACCGCCATTGCCACAGTCGCTGATGACGTTGCGCGCGATGACAAGGCCTGCGCTATCTTGCGCGTGCAGGGCGCTTCCGCCGAACGCGGCGAAATCGCAATCGGCCACCCGCCCCGCACTCGCCTCGACCCGCAGGCCGGTCGCGGGACCGAGGGCGAAGGACAACCCCGACAGGGCGAGTCCGGAGCATTGGTGGAAAACGACAAGGTCTTCGCCGGCGCCGGTCATGCCCGGCCCGCTGAAGGTGATGCCGGTGACCGAAATGTCCTTTTGGTTCTCCGCCTCCACGAGAGGCCCGTTGCCGGCGAGCGCGATTTCCGTCGCGCCCGGTACGCCCGCCAGGCTGGCCCGCGAGGGCAGGTGAATGCCCCCGGCGATGTAGCGCCCGCCGGCCAGTTGCAGCGTCTGGCCGCGCTCTGCGGCCGTGTCGATGGCCGTCTGCAGGCTTTCGGTCTGGTCGCCCGCGCCGTCGGGCGTCAACCCGAATTCGGCGCCGTCGGTCACCGGCTGCGCGAAAGCGGGCAGGGGCAGGGCGAGCACACCGGCACCCAGCCCGGCCAGCAGGCCGCGGCGGGTAAGGAGATGACGATGTGTCGGCCCATGTCTCATGACGGCGGACCCTATCGGCGGTCCGCCGCGCGAGCCAGAAAAGCCGTGCAAAGTGGTGAACGCGCGCTCAGAGCTTGCGCAGGCGGACCGCCGTACCCGCGGCGGTCACCATGATCATGGCGCCCCGGCTGCCGATCGTCTCGTAGTCGAGCGTGATCCCCACGACGGCGTCTGCGCCCTTGACGCGCGCCCGGTCGGACATCTCCTCGATCGCACTGTTCCGGGCCTTGCCGACCTCTTCCTCGTAGGCCGCCGAGCGGCCGCCGACATAGTCGGTCACCGTCGCCATGACGTCCCGCAGGATGTTCGCGCCGGTCACGGTTTCGCCGGTGACGATCCCGATATA
>CAZNHG010000029.1:15502-18965 GCA_964572555.1 uncultured Devosiaceae bacterium
TCGGGTCTCAATGTCGAGCGTTTCCAGGATGTCCACGCCAGGCGCAAGCGCATCGGCATCGTGTGCGATGCCTATATCGGCCTGCCCGGTTCCATCGGCTCGGTCACCAGTCTTTACGAAACCTGGATCGATACGGGCGCGGACAAGCCCGTCGCACTGCTCAACCGCAACCGCGCCTATGAGGTCATTCGCGGTTTCGCCTCCGACGTCCTCAGCCATTCGGTGCGCGAATGGGAGCGCAAGCTGCAGTTTGCCGACTCCATCGAGGAGCTCTGGAACCGCCTGAACCGGGCGCTTCCCGCACGGTGAGGGACAGATGCCGGTTCGCGCGCGCACCGTCGTGTCGCAATATGCAACTTTATAGTTGCATGAATGCCGTCGATCTGCCACGGTAAATGCAACAAGGAGGTTGCGCTATGAGTGACAGCATCGAGAAGACGGTAGACATCGCGGCGCCCATCGAGCGGGTCTGGCAAGCCCTGACCGACCACCGCGAATTCGGCGAATGGTTCCGCGTCGCGCTCGACGGCCCGTTCGTGGTCGGCGAGATTTCGACTGGAGCGATCACGCATCCCGGGGCCGAAGGCATGAAATGGGAAGCGACTATCGAGAGCATGGAAAAGCCGGCCTATTTCGCCTATCGCTGGCCGCACCCGGCCGATCGCTACGCGAGTGACTACACGAACGATCCGACGACGCTGGTTGAATTCCGACTCGAAGAGATTCCCCAGGGAACGCGCCTCACGGTCATTGAGTCCGGTTTCGAGGCCATCCCGGAGGACCGCCGGGCCAGGCACATGCTTGAGAACGAGGGCGGCTGGGCCGAGCAGGTGCAGAACATCAAGGCGCATGTCGAGTAGCCCCCGAACCGATCCCGCCGCCGGCTTCGCCGCGCTCGGCGAACCGACGCGGCTCGCGATCCTGGCGCGCCTCAGCGACGGCGTCCCGCGCTCGATCTCCGCGCTGTCGGCCGAGACGGATATCACCCGCCAGGCCGTGACCAAGCACCTGCGCGTGCTCGAGAATGCGGGCCTGATCGCCGGCACGCGGGTCGGACGCGAAAGCCGCTTCACCTTCCGCCCGGAGTCCCTCGCCAGCCTGCGCGCCTATCTCGACCAGGTCTCCGCGCAATGGGACGACGCACTGGGACGTCTCAAGGCCCATGTGGAACAATCGGAGGACGGCCGGCGTTGACGATGTATGCCCTGGCTCTTGAGCTGGAGTGGCGGGATGGGGTGGGGATGTGCTGTACCTTACTTTGCTGTGCCGTGCCTAAAATCCGGCTTCCAACCTCCCCATGCTTTCGCCCCGGCTACCGAGCCGGGGTCCATTGGTATTTGTAGCAAGCGACTCGTGCTGCTGGTGCGCTATGAGCAAGCGGCAAGCGCGAATGGACCCCGGATCAAGTCCGGGGTGACAATTGCGGTGCCTGAACTCCTCGTGCTTCGATAGGCTCAGCATGAGGGTTTGGGGATGGCGATGTGCCGTGCCGCCAAAGCCCCTTCACACGGTACGGAATTGCGAGGGATGACGACGGCTATGATCAGACGTGAGTGAAGCGATGCACAGTGTGACATGCCGGCCGGAAAGTCACCCCGCGGGGCCCAGGCGGTCGGCTTATTGCGCGGCCTGATTGACCCTCTTCGAGACCTGTTCGGCCGTCTCCACGCGTTCCGAGTAGCGGTCGACGAGATAGTCGGCGCGGTCGCGTATCAGGAGGGTGAATTTCACCAGCTCCTCCATCACGTCGACAATGCGGTTGTAGTAGGACGACGGCTTCATCCGGCCCGCCTCGTCGAACTCGTTGAATGCCTTTGGGACGGAAGACTGGTTGGGGATCGTGACCATGCGCATCCAGCGCCCGAGAATGCGGAGTTGATTGACCGCGTTGAAGGACTGGCTGCCGCCATTGACCTGCATGAGGGCGAGCGTGCGGCCCTGGGTGGGACGTACGCCGCCCATCGACAGGGGCAGCCAGTCGATCTGGGACTTCATGATCCCGGTCATGGCGCCGTGGCGCTCCGGGGAGCACCACACCATGCCTTCAGACCAGATGGCGAGTTCACGCAATTCGGCGACCTTTGGATGGTCGCTGGGGGCGCCGTCGGGGAGCGGCAGTCCCTCGGGATTGAAGATGCGCGTCTCGGCGCCGAACCGGCGCAACAGGCGCGCGGCCTCCTGTGTGGCGAAGCGCGAATACGAGAGCGTGCGCAGGGAACCGTAAAGCAACAGGATGCGCGGGGCGTGCGTGAGATGCGGCGGTGTGAGAAGGGGCTCGTCGGCAACGGGGCGGAAATGCTCCGCCGCAAGAGCGGGGAAAGTGTCCATGTCAGACATGACGCACCCCGTTGTCATCGATGATCACTTCTCCATCCTCCTTCGTGAAGGGGCCGATATCGGGATTAGGCAGGATGTCGAGCACGACCTCTGAAGGACGGCACTGGCGCACGCCCCGGGGCGTGACCACGAAGGGCCGGTTGATCAGAATGGGGTTGGTGAGCATGGCGTCGATGAGATCGTCTTCGGTGACAGCCGGGTCATCGAGGCTGAGTTCGGCGTAGGCGGCATCCTTGCGGCGCATGGCCTCGCGTACACCAAGGCCCGATTGCGCGATCAGATCGGTCAGCGTCGCGCGGTCCGGCGGGGTCTCGAGATATTCGATGATCTGCGGCTCCTCGCCGGACTGGCGGATCATGGCCAGCGTGTTGCGGGAGGTGCCGCAGCGCGGGTTGTGATAGATGGTGATGGCCACGATCAGGCCTCCGTAAAGCGATGGCAGTTACGGTTGGCGAAGCCGACCAGTGAGAGCATGACCGGGACTTCGACGAGCACGCCCACCACCGTTGCCAGCGCTGCGCCGGAATTCAGCCCGAACAGAGAGATGGCGACGGCGACCGCGAGCTCGAAGAAGTTCGAAGTACCGATCAGCGCGCAGGGTGCCGCGACGTTGAAGGGGACCTTCCACTTCCACGCCGCCCAGAAGGTGACGGCGAAAATGCCGTAGGACTGCACCAGCAGCGGGATCGCGATCAGAACGATCACCAGCGGGTTGGCGAGAATGGTCTGTCCCTGGAAGCCGAAAAGCAGAACGACCGTCGCCAGAAGCCCGATAACCGAGAGCGGCTTGACCCGGCCGTTGAACGCATCGAGCCGCGCCGTGTCCGAGGCGTCGCCCTTGAGCAGCATCCGGCGGGTGACGATGCCGGCGATGAGCGGGATGACGACGTAGAGCCCGACGGAGAGGAGCAGGGTCTCCCAGGGGACACTGATGTCCGTCAGGCCCAGAAGCAGCGCGACGATGGGTGCGAAGGCGACGACCATCACCACGTCGTTGAGCGAAACCTGAACGAGCGTGTAGGTCGCATCGCCGCGGGTGAGCTGGGACCACACGAAAACCATGGCCGTGCACGGCGCCGCACCCAGAAGGATCAGCCCGGCAATGTATTGCTGGGCGTCGGCGGGG